>NZ_RZTO01000051.1:0-14521 GCF_003997225.1 Mesorhizobium sp. M2C.T.Ca.TU.002.02.1.1 | reverse complement strand
GAGTTGGCGCGAATTCCGCGCCGCGGCGCTTGCGCCGGTAGCCGATGGCGTAGAGCAGGAAGGCAAGCACCGCGAACACCGCGAAACCGGGTTGCGCGAGCACCCAGGCGGCGGCGCCGTCCCAGACCAGCGGGCTTGCCTTGGCGCGCACGAAAGTCTCGAAGGCCGCGCGGGTATCCGGCGAGACCGCCAGCCAGCTTGCGTTGAGCGGCGTCATCACCAGCGAGGACGCGGCGACCGAGCGTGTCGTGTCGATCACCGCCATGATGACGGAGATCGACAGCGCAACCATGGCCGCCAGCCGAAAGATGAAACGCAACATCGACGCTCTCCCCGGGAACGCTCCGTCTACCCCGCAATCGACATAGAGCGTGCGAGGTTCCCGCGCAATCGCGGTCCGTGGAATTAGAGCAATTCTAGGAAAAGTGTGAGCGGTTCTCCGTCCAGAATTGCGCAAAAACAAAGAGTTAGTGTGTTTCACCGTTTTCATGAAACGGTGAAACGCACTAACGAGCCGGCGCCGGCCTGCGCCGGTTCACCCGCCAGATGGCGAAAATGCCGCCGGCGACCGCGCCGACGATCAGGCCGCCCAGGCCGACGAAAGCCGCGAAAAATCCGCAGGCGCCCTCGAAGCAGCTCATATGCGTCAGGTCCGCGATCAGCGAACCGGCGAAGAACCCGCCGAATGCGCCGATCACGCCGCCAAGGATGATGCCGAGCAGCGCGGCAAGGATCGAGACGAAGACGGGCGGACGCTCGGTCTCCGGATTGGCATAGACGGTTTCGGAGCCGGCGCCATTCCGCAGGAGGTAGATACAGAGCAGGCCAATGGCGATCTCGGCCACGGTGAAGCCCAGCGCCTCTACCGAGAAGACGAAGGCGTAGGACACATAGGCCTGGCGCAGGATGAGCCAGATGATTATGGCGACCTGCCAGATCGTGTAATGGCGCGGAAAGCGGGCCGAGCGGTTGAAGGCAAGCCCAAGCAGGTACAATCCCCATAGGATGGTGATCACGCCGCCGGTCAGGCCACCATAAACGAGAAAGAACGCATTTTCCGGCAGGCTGAAGTCGCCGATCAGCCGCCAGTTCGCAATCAGGCCGTAGGCCGACAGGCCCATGACGATGACGAGCCACGCCACCGGGATGAAGGAAAGCCCGCTGTCCGGCCGCCCCGCGGGTTGCTGGTCGATCGATGCCATGTCAGGACGATGCCCCTCGCAAAGCCCAATGCAATTCCGGAAGCAGTCGACAGGCAGGCAAGGCCGAAGTCAAGCTCGGATGGCCTTGCAGGGCGCAACCGCCTCACGGCCGCAGCCGCTTTTCCTCCTCGACCGCTTTCAATCGCACGACCGACACCGAGCAAAGGGCTCGCGCCACGACCTTGGTCGAGACGCTGCCGAGGTGGCGGCGAATTGCCGAAGAGGATCGGGCGCCGACAACGATGTGCCCGACATCATTGTGCTCGGCGTAGTTGAGGATCGCGTCGGCCGGACTGACAGCCTCCAGCACGTGATAGCTTATACGGTCCTCCGGCAAATGCAGCGGACGCGCCCAGTCCTTCAGCGCGACCAGCCGCTGCAGATAGACCAGGCGCCCTGATCCATCGACATCCGGTGTGTTACCGACAATCTCGGTCTTCAACACCGTCACGCAGGCCAGCCAGGAATCCTGACGTGCCGCGAGGACACGCGCGGTTTCGTTGAGAACCTCGCCGGCCAGCGCATCGCTTCCGTTGGCAAGGTCGACCGCAGCCAAAACGATCGGCGGTCCGGCACGCGCCGCGGAGCCGGCCGCCTTGCCCACCAGCGACTTCTCATCCGTCCTGTGGAATAGGTTCCTGATTGCGCCCCAGGCCCGTTCGTTCGATGGCGCGCTTTTCTTGGCGACCACAACCTGATCGGGGTTTCTGAGATCCGAGAGAACATGCGCCGCTTCGCCATACCGCCTGGATCTGTCGACTTCCATGCATTGCAGAATGACGGCCTCCAGCCACCTCGGTATGGCCTTGTCGATGTCTCGCGGCGGCTTGGGCTCATGATAGAGTCTGCGCTTCATTCCTGCGAGGGTGGCCGGACGCCCGAATGGCTCCTCGCCGGTGGCGAGCTGATAGAGGATGCAGCCGAGCGCGAATATATCGCTTGCGGGATCGGACCTCTCGCCCAGCACCTGTTCCGGCGACATATAGGCTGCCGAACCCATCGGCACGGAACTCTCTTCGCCAAGAAGGTCCGGAAGCTCTGCATGGCGGGCGAGGCCGAAGTCCAAGAGCACGGCGCCGCGCTCCGCCAGAATGATGTTTTCAGGCTTGAGATCGAGGTGGGCGACCTTCTGGCGGTGCAAGGCAGCCAGCGCCTTCGCAATTTCTGCGCCGATCCTTGCCACCTCTTCCGGTGGCTGTGGCGCGCGGTTGGCAAGCTCCGCCAGACCGACACCGGCAACGAACTCCATGGCAATATACGGAACCTTTGCCAGGCTTCCGGATGCCGCGAAGCGTGGCACATGCGGGCCCGAAAGGCGTTTGAGGATCAGTTCCTCGGCTTCGAAGCCGAGAATGACGGAAACGTCTCCGCCCGGGTCGAGAAACGGTATCTTCAGCAGCAGCGGGAAATCGAATTTCGGATTTCTCGCGCGCCAGAGCGTCGCCATGCCGCCGGATCGAAGCCGTTCGATGAGCTCGAAACCATCGATGCTTGCCCCTGCCTCGAACTTCTCCATCCATCGCCTCCAGGTTGACTAGAGCAGGATGACGTTTCGTTGAATCGTCATCCTGCTCTAACCCTTTGTTGGAGCATGATCTTTTCCGAAAACCGGTTCCCACTTTTCGGGATCATGCTCTAGCGGCCGATCTTCAAGCGCATGCCAAGCCACCCGGGCAGATCTGACGCCTGGATCTTGCGGGCGGTTCCTTCATGATCGTAAGGAACGCGCAGCATCGTCACCTCGCGCCGTTCCGTATCGAGGAGCGCGAAGCAGGCGGCCGGGTTGCCGTCACGCGGCTGGCCGACCGCTCCCACGACGACAAGATGCCGCCTGAGCTCGGACAAAGGCGCCGCCACATTGTCCAGTGGCCGAAAATGAACCGGCCGGCTGCCTGGCAAAGCGTAATAAATGGCTGGAATGTGGGTATGGCCACAGAAGATGAAGCGGGCATCGCTTGAGGACAGGCAGCGTTTTGCCGCGTCGACGTCGCGTATGTACAGCCATTTTTCCGGCCGTTCCGCGCTGGCGTGAACATAGAGCAGGTCCCCGGATCGTAAGGAGAGCGGCAGCTGCGCAAGAAAATCGAGATGTGCCCGGGCGAGCCGTTTGCGGGTCCACTCGATGGCGATCCGCGCGTTCTCTGTCATGCCGGTCGGACCCGACGCCGCCGCTTCATCGTGGTTGCCCTTGATGCAGAATGCGCCGCCATCCACCAGATCGGCGGCCTTCTCGACCACATAGACAGGATCGGGCCCGTAGCCGACCAGATCGCCAAGCAGAACCAGCTGGTCCGGTGCCTGCTTCCGAACGACCTCGAGGACAGCGTCGAACGCCTCACGGTTGGCATGGATGTCAGACAGGATCGCGATGCGCATTCAACCTTGTCCCGGGAAGCGCGCAACATAGCAAGGCGACGGCTGCAAGGAATTTGATCCGGCTCAACACCCATTCGCGAGCCTATGGCGGATCATCCCCTGCCAACGCGGTTAGCTTGTCGACTTCCACGACATTGACATGCGTAAAATCAAAAACCTAAAGCGCATGGAGCGAACCTGAAAGATCGCGAAGCGCTTTAGGCGCGAACGGGTCTTGCGGGTCAGCCCGCGCATATCAAACGAACGAGCAGCACGCCGTCGCTGAAGCGGCCTTCGGGAGCATCCGCGGCCAAAAGCCTTTGCAATGCCATTATGGCTTGGCATTCGCTTTCGGATCGACTAGATGAGCCCCGCGCCTGTTGCCTAGACGGCTATCGGCGCAGGGAAGGGTTGCCCGCCGGTTGAAGGCAGACCAGATATCCGTTGAGGACTTCCCGTGGGAGCATCTCCCCAACCCGCGCGGCGAAACCGGCCGGCGCGAGATGTCAAGGACGGAGAGGTGGCCGAGTGGTTGAAGGCGCACGCCTGGAAAGTGTGTTTACGGGAAACCGTAACGCGGGTTCGAATCCCGCTCTCTCCGCCATATTTTTCCAATAGGATGAAGCGCTTAGCAGGTCGCGGCGGCTGCCGGTCAACATCCCTTTTCCGCACTGGCTCAATGACCACCTCCATGCTCGACCAGGTGATATCTGAAACGATCGCGCACGAATTCGTTGAAGAATCGCCCTTTTGAGGACGCCGCCTTGAAAGCCGAATAAGTCTCGGGCCCGACACCCTCGTAGTCGTAGCGGTCGCCGCTTGGGACGAACCATACAGAAAGGATCCGCCTGGACCGATCGTAGCGAATGTTCTGGATCGCGGAGGAAGGCATGTCTCGGCACCTTGCTTCCAACTCTTAATCCGGCGCGCCCCGCCAAGTTCCGCCATACGGGGATGGGCCTTGCACAGATGTTCCGATTGCCTATCTGAGCCTCATGCCGACAGCCAGAAACCGGACCGCGGCGCGCGCTTTCCAGGGCGACCTCTTCGACGCGCCTGCAAGCCCGCCGCCCGCACCCGAAGGCTTCTCCTATCAGCCGGACCTGATTGCCCACGACGAGGAGCACGAACTGCTCCGTCGCATCCAGGGCCTGGATTTCAAGCCGTTCGATTTTCACGGCCATCTTGCCAACAGGCAGGTCGTCGGTTTCGGTCTGCGCTATGACTATGAGCGCCGCCAGGTGCTCGAAGCGCCGCCCATCCCGGACTTCCTGCTGCCGCTTCGTGCCAAGGTGGCCGAATTCGCAGGCGTTCCCGCCGCCGATTTCGCGCAAGTGCTGATCAATGAGTATCGTCCGGGCGCCGGCATAGGCTGGCACCGGGACAAGCCGCATTTCGAGCTCGTCGCCGGCGTTTCGCTGCTGGCGCCCTGCAGCTTCCGGCTGCGCCGCAAGAACGGCGCGGCATGGGACCGTGAAACGATCGAAGTCGAGCCCAGATCCATCTATCTCATGGCCGGGCCGGCGCGGAACGAGTGGGAGCACTCCATCCCGCCTGTCGAACGCCATCGCTATTCGGTGACGTTCCGGACAATGCGGGCTCTTTAGGCAGTCGCACCGGCGACCATCGGGGAACCATCGCCGGGCCCCGGGGTTGTGTCGTCAGATTTCGAGATCGAAAGGAAAGACGATGCGTATGTTGACGATGGTCCTGACGCTGTCGGCAATGGCATTGGCGCAGCCGGCTTCCGCTCAACGCGCCGATCCGCAGCCCCCGCAAGCCCTGCCTCCTGCCCAGGAGCCCATCCCCGGCCAGCCCCAGCCCGGCCAGGACGATGCCGCCCAGAATGTCACCAATATCGTCGTGGTGGCGATGGAGGACCTGCCTTCGGAAGTGAAGGCGCAGGCCGAAGCCATAGTCACCAGGACGACCGCCAAGGAACTGGCCAAGCTGCAAAGCTCGGTCGACGCCTCGCCCGAGGCGACGTCGGTCCTGCATGCGAACGGGCTGAACTCCTCGCAGGTCGTCGCCGCCAACATCGACGGTGACGGCACGCTGACGCTGATCATTCAGACGACGGCCTGACCTAAAGCATGTCTCCCGAAAGTGGGAACCAGCTTCGAGACAAAGACATGCGTAGAATCAAGAACCTAAAGCGCAGGGAGCGAATCTGAAAGATCGCGACGCGCTTTAGGGGCATGACCCGGCCGAACGGCGGCTGACGACCGCGGTTCGCATTCGATCCTCACTCTTGCGGAGGCCGTCATGACCGAAGCCGCAGTCCGCAACTTCACGCTCAACTTCGGGCCGCAACACCCTTCGGCGCATGGCGTGCTCAGGCTGGTGCTGGAACTGGATGGCGAGATCGTCGACCGCGCCGATCCGCATATCGGCTTGCTGCATCGCGGCACCGAGAAGCTCATCGAATACAAGAACTACCTGCAGGCCCTGCCCTATTTCGACCGGCTCGATTATGTCGCGCCTATGAATCAGGAGCATGCCTTCTGCCTCGCCGCCGAAAGGCTGCTCGAACTGTCCGTTCCGCGGCGTGGCCAATTGATCCGCGTGCTGTTTTGCGAGATCGGCCGGCTCTTGTCGCACCTTCTCAACGTCACCACGCAGGCCATGGACATCGGCGCGCTGACGCCGCCGCTCTGGGGTTTCATCGAGCGCGAGAAGCTGATGGTTTTCTATGAACGCGCATCCGGCGCCCGCATGCACGCGAATTATTTCCGCGTCGGCGGTGTGCATCAGGACCTGCCGGAGGATCTGCTCGACGACATCTGGGATTTCTGCGATCCGTTCCTGAAGGCATTGGGCGATCTCGATGAACTTTTGACCGAAAACCGTATCTTCAAGCAGCGCAATGTCGATGTCGGCGTGATCTCGCTCGATGACGCCTGGGGCCTGGGTTTCTCCGGCCCCATGGTGCGCGGCTCGGGCGCCGCCTGGGACCTGCGCAAGGCTCAGCCCTACGAATGCTATCCGGAGATGGATTTCGACATCCCCATCGGCAAGCACGGCGACTGCTACGATCGCTATCTGGTGCGCATGGAAGAGATGCGCCAGTCGGTGCGCATCATGCGGCAATGCCTGGAAAAGCTGCGCTCGGCCGATGGCCGGGGTCCGGTCGCCGTGCCGAACCAGAAGATCACACCGCCGCCGCGCGCCACCATGAAGCGCTCGATGGAAGCGACGATCCAGCATTTCAAGCTCTATACCGAAGGCCACCGCGTGCCCCCCGGCGAAGTCTATGCGGCGGTCGAAGCGCCGAAGGGCGAGTTCGGCGTCTATCTGGTCTCGGACGGCAGCAACGTTCCCTATCGCTGCAAGATACGCGCACCCTCCTTCGCCCATCTCCAGGCGATGGATTTCCTCTCGCGCGGGCATATGGTGGCGGATGTCGCGGCGATCATCGGCTCGCTCGACATCGTCTTCGGCGAGATAGACCGCTAGAGCAATTCCAGGAAAAGCGCGCAGCGGTTTTCCGTCGGGAATCGCGCCAGACTAGAGGCTTGGGCGGCTCTGCGTGAAACGCTGAACCACTCTGCTGAACCACTCTAAAGAGGGAGCGCGGAGAACCGGTCAGGACTCCACCGCTCCCATCAAGGTCTGATCGGTCGCGATTGCATGCATCGCGGCCGTCGCTAATGCATGAACACCGCTCTCAACCAGGCAAGAATACCCGCGCCCGGAGAGATCGCCGCGCGCACGCGCGATGCCGCCCAGCGGGCCGGCATGTTGGCGCCGACATGGCAATGGCAGACAACCTCATGCAGTTGCCAGTCGCTCATCTCGAAGAAGCGCCTGGCTTCACCATAGGTGTCATCCCGCAAGCCTTGCGCGCGAAAGATCGGATCCTCGAAAGCGACCGTGATCGCCGATCCGTCCGTGCGCATTCTTTGACGCACGTCGGGCGAAGCGTATTCGGTACCCGTCAGCGCCGTGAGTCGGCGGCCGGGGCTTTCTTCGAGAAGTTGCGCCCAGCGCTCGAGGCGCTGGCCGCGATTGGCGATGAGAGCCGGTGCTTCGGCATGAACGTCGGCAACGGCGTTGATTTGGTCAAGGGTTTGGTGCTTCACGGCCGTCTCCTGTATCGACAGATGATCACCCGCCCACAACGGAACTAAGGCACGGCCAGTCGCCGGCAAGAGCCGAAACAGGCGCGCGGAATCATTTGATCGCCATTGCCGTCGTCGCGCGGCGCGATCGTGTGGGAACCATCGGCGGGCGTGGCCGTTCTGCCAGCTTGCGCTGCCGCGCGCTCCCGACGAAGCGTCTGAATGCGGCGGCGATCGCACCATCGTTTCAGGGCGGGCAGCAGATTCCGGGTTTTGGATCGCAGCAAAGCTTGTCGGGCGCAGAGCGGAAGGAAAACGCGATGGCCATTCTCCCCAATCCGGACCCATCCCCCACCCCGGTGCCCACGCCGCCGCCGATCCCGGAGCCGAAGCCGATGCGCGAGCCGGATCCCGACCGATTGCCCGACGAGGAGCCGATCCCCAATCCCGACGAGAATGACGCGCCGCCCAAGCATTCCGCAACCGGGCGGCGCCGGCGCTGACGGCCTTGCGGGAGGCGCGCCGAATGCGCCTCCCGAGCCACCATCATTCCCCGCGCATCGTCGCCTGGAAGGCGGGCAGGTGCTTCTTCTGCGCCTCGATCATGCGCTCGCGGTAGACGCCGTAGATGACGTCGGTGTCGTGCAGCGTCACGCCCGCGATGGTCGGCGAGGCGAAGACCGGCAATTCGATGCCGCGCTTCGACAATTGCTCCGCGGTGCGCGCGAGCAGCTCGTGCGCCATGATCATCGCCAGCACCGTCGAGGACCCCGCCACCGGGCGGCTCCAGCCTTCGATCGGCACCACCGCGTCCTCGATCGGCGAGCAGGTGTCGATGACGAGGTCGGCGGCGTCCGCCAGCCTTTTGCCGGAGGAATGCGTGGCCGGCTTGTCGAGATTGTTCTTGCTGGTCACCGCGACGACGAAGATGCCGCGCTTCTTGGCATAGAGCGCAGTGTCGATGCCCGACGAATTGCGGCCGCTATGGCCGAAGATGATGATGGAATCGCCCTTGTTCAGCGGCTGGTGGTCGAGGAACTTCTCGGCGTATTTCTCGGTCCGCTCCAGCCACAAGAGCTCGCGCACGCCGCCGGCGCCGAGCACGTTGTGCCACATCACGCGCGGGTCGGTCAGCGGATTGAAGCCGACGAAGCTGCCATAGCGCGGGAACATCTCCTGCGCCGGCAGCACCGAATGGCCCGAGCCGTAGAGATGGACCAGCCCGCCATTTTGCAGCGTGTCGGCGAACCGGCTTGCCGCCTCGCCGAAGGCTTCCGAATTGGACTTCGATGCCTGTTCGATGAGGGCGACGAGACGGGGGATGTAAAGATCGGACACTTCGGTACTCCTGTTTGATCGTGTCAGCTTCTGGTGTTCGGGAGACGGCCGGCGCGCAGCGTCGAGCGTATCTCGTAGCGGTCGCCGCGCATGACGGAGACGGTGAATTCGAACGGGCCGCGCTCGTCGATGGTGATGCGCTCGACGACGAAGGCGGGACTGCCCGCGGGCAGGTCGAGCAGCTCGGCGTCGGCGACACTGACGGCGCCGACGCGGTAGTTCTCGCGCGCCTCGACCGGCACGATGCCGTATTGCCGCTCCAGCGCCTCATAGAGCGAGCCCTTGAGCAGGCCGGCGTCGAGGAAGCCCGGCACGCGCGCGGCCGAAAGCTGCGCCGTCTGGATGCCGATCGGCTCGTTGTTGCCCAGCCTCAGTCGCCGGATCCGCACGATAGGATCGCCCTCCTCGATCTCCAGCGCGCCGGCCGCCGCCGCATTGGCCGTCGTCAGGCTGCAATCGAGCAGGCGCGAGCCGGCGACCACGCCGATATTGCCCATTTCCTGGGTGAAGGAGGTGAGCTCGCGCGTGCCGGCGACCAGCGTGGCGGACCGCACGAACGTGCCCCTTCCGTGCTCGCGCCTGAGCAGGCCGCTTTCCTCCAGGTTGCGCAGCGCGTGGCGCAGCGTGATGCGGCTGACGCCGAACAAGGCGCAGAGCCGGTCCTCGGCCGGGATCTGGTCGCCGGTTGCCCACTCGCCGCTCTTGACGATGGCGCGGATCGCCTCCTCGACCTGGTACCAGAGCGGTTCGGGCCGCCTGCGGTCCGGCTGCTGAAAGCTCGCTTCGCTCATCGGATCTGCCTCCACCCGCTTCCCGCCTGCCCGGCAAGCGCGGCACCCACCAGGCCGGCGCGGGAGCCGAACAATCCAGGCTTGAGTTCAATGCCGCGCAGATGCGGCGGCAATTGACGTCGCAGCGCCGCAAGCAATGGCGGTGCGATCACATCCAGCGCATCGGCAAGGCCGCCCGAGACGAGGATGACGCCCGGATCGAGCAACCCCACGGCGCCGGCGAGCGCCGTGCCGAGCTGGCGCGCCGGCACCTCGAGCAGGTCCCGAGCGGCAAGCTGGCCTGCCTTGGCGGCTGCGATCAGCTGGCGGCTGTCGGCCAGTCCGATCTGCGCGGCAAGGGCGTCCAGCGCACGACCGGAGGCGACACGTTCCAGCCAGCCGCTGCGCTCCTCGCCGTGGTCCTTGATGTCGGCGCTGGCCCAGCCGAAGGAGCAGGCGCCGCCATGCGCGCCGGCGACGATGCGACCGTTGGCCAGCACCGCCGAGCCGATGCCTGTGCCGATGGCCAGCAGGATCGCATCGGATGCGTCCTTGGCCGCGCCCTCGGCCGCTTCCGCGAGAAGCGCGATCTGCGCGTCGTTGCCGACCGCCACGTTCATATCCCGGAACAGCGCGGCGATATCGACGCCATCGAGCCAGGGCAGGTTCGGGATCCAACGGCAGACCGACCCTTCAGTCAGGCCGGGCACCGCAAGCCCAAGCGCTTTGGCTTCGCCCGCGGCCGCAAGCGCGCGAACGCGCGCGACGAAAGCGTCGAGGCCTGCCGGCGCCGGCTCGCTGACCTGCGGCGCAAGAGCGCCGATATCGCCCCTATGGACGGCGGCGCGCAGATTGGTGCCGCCGAGATCGATGGCGAGAATCCGTGTCATGTCTCGCTGCTCCGATCGGCGGGCGGCGCGAACAGGCCGCTGCCGGCATTCCAGGAATGCGAGGCCGCCGCGAAGGCCTGCGCATGGCGCGTGCCGCGCAGGCAGCCGCGCAACCGGTAGAGTGCGCTGTAATAGTCGACATAGGGAAAGCTGCTCAGGCCCCGCGCCAGCTCATACTCCATCACCGCCTCCTGCCAGGCGTCGAAGCCGGCGCTGACATCGACGAGATGCTCGGCGCGGAAACCTTCGTCGTCCTCCCAGTTCTCACCGAAAAGCAGAAGCTGCGGCGTATGCGCGGGATGGGCACGCTTCAGCGTTGGCAGAGCCGAGAAGAAAATGCTGGTCTGCGTGAGCTGCGCCGCCGCGCGATGGTCCTTGTGCCAGCTGCCGTGCCAGTGCGTGATGACAACCTCCGGCCGCACCTCGCGGATGACGTCGCAGACCTGCAAGGCGGTCGCGTTGTCATTGGGCAGGAAGGCGTCGCGCAGCTTCATGTTGCGCATCGAAACACCGAGCCGCGCGGCAGCCTTCGCCGCCTCGTCCTCCTTCTGCGCCGAATAGTGCTCCGGGATCAGGCAGGGATGGCCCTGCTCGCCCATCGACAGATGCAGGAAGGTGACCTGGGTTCCATTCCTGGCGGCGGCCGCCGCCAGCGGCCCGGCGATGACCTCGGCGTCGAAGGCATGCGCCCCGACGACCAGGATCGAGCGTGCGGCATAGACCTTGTCCTCGATCATTTCATGCCTCCCCCGGCGCCGACGCCCTCGCGAATCTGGCGCGCCAGCAAACAATACATGATCAGGATCGGCGCCATGGAGATGGCCAGCGAAGCGAACACCAGGCCCCAATCGGTGCGGAACTGTCCGACGAACACGCTGATGGCCAGCGGCACGGTCTTGTAGCGGTCGTCGAAGATGAAGATCAGCGGGAAGAAGAAATCGTTCCACACCGCGATCGCCGTGAAGATGGCGACGATCGATACCGCCGGCTTCACCATCGGCAGCACGATCTGGAACAGGATGCGCGTCTCGCCGGCGCCGTCCATGCGCGCCGCCTCGTCGAGCTCGGAGGGCAGCACGCGCATGAAATTGGCGAAGATGAAGACGGCGAAGGGAATGCGGATCGCCGAATAGACGAGGATCAGCCCGGTGAGCGAATCAAGCAGGCCGAGGCTGCGCATCAGCGTGAACAACTCGACCGAGGCTAGCCTGATCGGCAGCATGATGCCGGACAGGAAGAGGCCAAGCATGATGCCGTTCCAGCCGAGCCTGTAGCGGCTGAGCGGATAGGCGGCCATGGCCGAGACGACGATGGTGAGGAGCACCGCGCCGCCGGTGACGATCAGGCTGTTGATGAAGTTGTGGCCGAGATCAGCCCGCGTCCAGGCGCGCACGAAATTGTCGAGCGCCCAGCTCTGCGGCAGGCCGAGCCGGTTGTCGTAGATCTCGGCCGTGGTCTTGAAGCAGGAAACGATGAGGATGTAGAGCGGCAGCAGCACCGCCAATGTCCAGATCAGTAATATGGTCCAGCCAGGCAGCCGCACCAGTCGTTGAGGAATAGCCAATGTTTGCTGAGGCGAAGGCGCGCTCATAGCTCGACCGTCCGCTTGTCGAAGAAGCGCAGCATCAACAGCGTGCCGATGCTGAGGATCAGGAACAGCATCGTGCCGAGCGCCAGCGCCAGCCCGATGTCGGTGATGCCGACCGCGCCTTCCGCGCCGAAGGCGAGACGATAGAAATAGGTCACCAGCGTGTCGGTGGCGTAGCTCGGATTGCCCTGCACGCCCTGCATCACATAGACGATGTCGAACTGGTTGAAGGTGTTGATGAACGAAAGCGTCGTCAGCGTGCCGAGCGCCGGCATCAAGAGCGGCAGCGCTATCGCATAGAGCATGCGGGCGTTGCCGGCGCCATCGAGCTTCGCCGCCTCGAACACCTGCGGCGAGATTTGCCGCAGGCCCGCCGTGTAGATCAGCACCGGCAGGCCCATCCAGTTCCAGGCATCGACGGCGATCAGCATGCCGAGCGCGGTATGGCTGTTGCCGAGCACGGTCAGGCTGCCCTGATGCAGGCCAAGGCCGTTCAACGCCCATTCGACGATGCCGCCGGGCGCGAGCAGCAGGCGCCACAGCGCGCCGACGATGACAGGGCTGAGCACCGCCGGGAAGAAGAACACCGACTGGAAGAAGGCGGCGCCCCTGCCACGCAGGAAAAGCAGCCAGGCGAACAACAGGCCGAGTCCGTTCTGCAGCACCATGATGCCGAAGAACCACGCGATGTTGTGCCAAAGCGCCCCATAGAGCCGCGCGCCGCTCGGAAAGACGAACAGCCGCGAAAAGTTCGCGAGCCCCGCGAACTCCTGCATGCGCAGCCCCTTCCAGGTGAAGAAGCTGCCCCAGAGCGACATGAGCAGCGGATAGAGCACGAACAGCCCGTAGACGGCCAAGGCCGGCAGGATGAACAGCACCGCCATGCGCTGCTGCGTGCGCTGGAGGCTGGTCGTGCGGCTGGGCTTGAACATGCGCTCTGTGTTTATCGAGAAGGCGCGCCGATCGCGTCACGGCCGGCGCAATGCCCCTACTGCTTTGGTTTGAACCAGGTGGCGACGGCGGCCTGCATGTCCGCCGCCAGCTTCTCCGGCGCGACATTGCCTTCGACCATGTCGATGATCTCGGATTGCAGCACCGAGGATGCCGTCGGCGTCTGCCAGCGGAAGCCGACCAGCGTCAGATACGGCGTCGAGTTCTTCGCCATCTCCATCATCTTGGACAGAACCGGATCTTTCACCGTGACGTCGGTGCGGGCCGGCGGCCAGCCGAGCTCGTCGGCGAAGGCCTGCGCGAATTCGGCCGAGGCCATGTAGTTCAGCACCTTGGTCGCCGCTTCCTTGTTCTGGCTCTCCGAAACCAGACCGTAGGAGCCGTCCGAAAAAGCCGAGGTGTAGAGCTTGGTCGAGGCATCGTCGGCCGGGAACGGGAAGATCGAGAATTTCAGCTTCGGGTTCTGCGACTTGAAGCTGCCGTTCTCGAACGAGCCGCCGAAGAACATCGCCGCCTTGCCGCCGATGAACTGCTGCGTCGCGGTGGTGTAGTCGATGCCCGCGAAACCGTCGGAGTAGTAAGGCTTCAGCTCGGCGAAGCGCTTCAGCGCCGCGACATAACGCGGATCCTCGAAAGTCGCCTTGCCGCTCATCATCTCGTCATAGAAGCCCGGGCCATAGAGCGTCGGCCCGATGACGCCGACGCCGATCTCCAGCTCCCAGGCCGAGCCGTTGGCGCCGCCATTGGCGATCGGCGTGATGCCCGCCGCCTTGAGCTTCTCGCAGGCGGCGACGAAGTCCTTGTAGGTCTTCGGGACTTCGATGCCTTGCGCGGAAAAAATGTCCTCGTTGTAGAAGACGCCCATCATCGGCACGGAATAGGGCACGCCGTAGAGCTTGCCGTCGGCGCGGCCGCGCGCGCCGCCAAGGGCCGCATCCGGCATGTTCTTCAGTTCGGTTACGCTGTCGTCGAGCGCGTCGAGATAGCCGCCTTCGATGAAAGGCTGCAATTCGCCATAGGCCTTGAGCTGCGCGATATCGGGTCCGCGGCCGCCGCGCAGCGCTGTGCTCAGGCGGTTCTGGTAGTCGGCGTCGGGCGTGAACTGGATATCGACCTTGATATCGGGGTTCTTCTTCTCGAAGGCCTCGAAGATGCGATGCATCGCGGCCTCGTCCTCGGTGCGCCAGCTCCACAGCGTCACCGTCGAGTCGGCGCGGGCCGGCAGCGTCGTAATGGCCCCGGCGCAAGCTGCGGCAACGCCGCCGATCAGGCCGAGCGCGGCGCGCCGGTGGATGGAAAGCATGCTCATTACCAGTTCTCCCATTGTTTTGGTTTTGCGGCTCGAAAGGCAAGCAGCCCGGAGGCG
>NZ_RZTO01000519.1:0-4513 GCF_003997225.1 Mesorhizobium sp. M2C.T.Ca.TU.002.02.1.1 | reverse complement strand
ATATGCTGAGAGGCTCGCTCACCGCGCTCGTGACACCGTTCGAAAAGAGCGGGCGCTTCGACGAGAAAGCCTTTCGCTTATTTGTCGAATGGCAGATCGCCGAAGGCACCAAGGGCCTCGTCCCGGTCGGCACCACCGGCGAGTCGCCGACGCTCTCGCATGAGGAGCACCGCCATGTCGTGAAGGTCGCCATCGAGGTGGCCAGGGGCAGGGTGCCGGTCGTGGCCGGCGCGGGCTCCAACAACACCGAGGAAGCGGTCGGCCTGGTGAAGTATGCCGAACAGGCCGGCGCCGATGCCGCCCTTGTCGTCACGCCTTACTACAACAAGCCCACGCAGCGCGGCCTTTATGAGCATTTCGCCGCCGTTGCCCGCGCGACCAAGCTGCCGATCATCATCTACAACATCCCGCCGCGCTCGGTGATCGACATGATGCCCGAGACGATGGGCCGCCTGGCGCACGACTTCAAGAATATCGTCGGCGTCAAGGATGCCACCGGCAAGGTGGAGCGCGTCTCTGAGCAGCGCATGACCTGCGGCAAGGAGTTCATCCAGCTATCCGGCGAGGATGCTTCCGCGCTTGGCTTCAACGCCCATGGCGGCGTCGGCTGTATTTCGGTCACCTCGAATGTCGCGCCGCGCCTCTGCGCCGAATTCCAGGAAGCCACGCTTTCCGGCGACAGCGCCAAGGCGCTCGAGCTGCAGGATCGTCTCCTGCCGCTGCACAAGGCGATCTTCATGGAGCCCGGCGTTTCGGGGTCGAAATATGCGTTGTCGAAGCTGGGCAAGGTCGAGAACGTGGTGCGCTCGCCGCTGGTGACGGTCGAGCCCTCGACCGCCGAAAAGATCGACGCGGCGCTCAAGCATGCCGGCTTGATTAATTAGCGAGCCCGTTTGGAAACTCTACTCCTGCGGCCATCTGAAGGCGCCACCTGCGCTTCCGGTGCTCACGTACTATATGTACGCTCCGCTCCGGTTCTCGATGACGCCATCATCTGACTCGCAGGAGCGAGTTTCGAAACGGACTCTGGACGTCATGAATCAAGTCAAGAAAGCCGACCCCAACAACAGGACGGTCGCCGAAAACCGCAAGGCGCGCTTCTCCTACGAGGTGCTTGACACGATCGAGACCGGCTTGGTGCTGACCGGCACCGAGGTCAAGTCGCTGCGCCAGGGCCAGGCCAACATCCAGGAGAGCTACGCCTCGGCGGAGGGCGGCGAGATCTGGCTGATCAATTCCTATCTGCCGGAATATCTGCAGGCCAACCGCTTCAACCACGAGCCGCGTCGCCGCCGCAAATTGCTGGTCTCCAAGCGCGAGATGGCGAAACTCTCGCAAAGCGTCGAGCGCGAAGGCATGACGCTGGTGCCGCTGAAAATCTATTTCAACGACCGTGGCCGTGCCAAGCTGCTCTTGGCGATTGCCCGCGGCAAGAAATTGCATGACAAGCGCGAGACCGAAAAGCAGCGCGACTGGTCGCGCGAGAAGGGCCGGCTGCTGAAGGAGCGCGGCTAAAGCAATTCCAGGAAAAGTGCGTAGCGGTTTTCCGTTCGGAATTGCGTAAAAACAAAAGAGCCTTCGCCCGATGGCGGAAACAGGCCGCCTGAAAAAAGCCACTGCCGGTTCCTTGGTCCGGCGCAATCTCACCCTCCGACGGGGGACGGATCTTGGGGAAGCGGATTGTTTTCTGGGGCCTCGCCGGCGTGGTTGTCGCCTGTGCCGTCGTGGCAGGCGCCTATTTCTGGTTCCGCGGCTTTTCACCTAACCGCGCGGAATTCCCGGTCCGGGGCATCGACGTCTCCCACCATCAGGGAAAGATCGACTGGCCGCGCGTGGCGGCCGACGATGTCGCCTTCGCCATCATCAAGGCGACCGAAGGCGGCACCCATGTCGACACCCTGTTCGCGACCAATCTGCGCGAGGCTCGCGCGGCCGGCTTGGCGGTCGGCGCCTATCACTTCTTCACCTTCTGCCGTCCTGGCGCCGACCAGGCGAGGAATTTTATCGCCGTGGTGCCACGCGGCGAGCCGCTTTTGCCACCAGTGGTCGACATCGAATTCGGCGGCAACTGCCCGCAGCGTCCGTCGCCCGAGCAGTTGAATGTCGAGCTTGCCGCTTTTCTCGGCCCGGTCGAGGCGGCGTTCGGCAAGCAGGCGATCTTCTATCTGACCGACGAAGCGGCCGACACCTATTCCGGCAGCATCATGACCCGTCAGCGCTGGCTGCGTTCGCTGGCGATGAAGCCGCGCGAGAACGACTGGATCTACTGGCAGTATCACAATATGGGCCGCGTCGACGGCATAGAAGGTGATGTCGATCTGAACGTTCTGAAGGGCAGCCGCGAGACGCTGGCCGCGTTGTTCGCGCCGACGCCCTGAATTGCCGGCTCTTGAAGTGTCTGCCGTATCGCTGAAGGCTCACGATCCTGCCTGCGCCGGTGCATCAAGACGTTTGCTGGCAATCCGCCCTCCGATCGCCGACAAGCCCATCCCGGCGGCCATGATCGCGATGGCTGCGAACTGGATCGCCATCGGCGTTTCGCCGAGCACCGCCATGCCGACAACCACGGTGGCGATCGGTATGCCGGGCAGGAACAGCGATGCCGCCTGCGGCCCCAGTTGCCGGACGATGTAAGTATAAAGGAACATGGCTGTCGCGCCGGCCAGAATCCCCTGGACCACGATCTGGCTGATGATCTCCGTGGCGGCCGCCGCATGGATATGGCTTGGCGCGAAGAGATAGAGAGCCGGCAGCGGCAGGCAGGACAGGAGCACCACCGCGGCCGTCGCCGTGACGGGATCGGCACGCCAGCGCCTGACAAGAACGGCATAGGCCGAAAACATCAGGCCCGATCCGATGAAAAGCATATCGCCGAAGAGAACGCCGCCGGTGCCGTCGCGCGCCGGCGCGATGAACAGCGACAGGCCGGCGATGATCGCCAGCACACCGATGGTCCGTTGCCGCGAAGCGCCGTCATTGAACACGACGCGTGACAGCAGGAACGAAAAGAACACGATCGACGCGGGACAAAGCGCTGCCGCATGGGCGGCGGGGGCATGGGTCAGTCCCCAATTGATGATCAGCGGATAAGGCAATCCGGCCAGCACCGCCAATGCCAGGGCCCTGCGCCAGCCAAGCGCTCTCATGCCTGCGAAGCCGCCGCGCCAGACGATCGGCAGAAAGACCGCCCCCGCGCCGCCAAAGCGTAAGGCGGCCAGATCCGTCGCCGTGAGGTGCTCCCGGAGGCTGAAGCGGGCGGCGACGAATTGGATAGCGTAGATGCCGATCATGGTCAGGCCCGCGACGATCGCCAGCCTGGAGTTTCCTGAGTCTCGCGCGTCCGCCATGTTCCGCCGCCGTCATGACATCGCCACCGAAGACCGTCTCCGCAGAAAGCGATGGAAGCGCAGGCTATTGCCGAAAAGCCTGTGGTAAAATACGCTTCTTTATCGAAATTCGAGTGAAACTCGCAGATCAGAGGCAGATTTGGCGTGAATGCTGAAGCAGACGACCTCGACGCGGTCGACCGCAATCTTCTTCGGCTGCTGCAGGAGGATGGACGTCGCACCACACTCGATCTTGCGGCGCGTGTCGGCCTGTCGCCGACCGGAGCCAGCCTGCGGGTGAAGCGGCTGTTTCGCGAAGGCTACATCACTGCGGTCAGGGCCGTGCTCAATCCGGCAAAGATCGGGCGTGGCACGCTCGTCTTCATCGAGGTGCGTCTCGACCATACGGCGCCCCATATTTTCGAGCGCTTCGCCGAAGCGGTGACCAAGGCGCCCGAGGTTCTCGAATGCCACATGGTCGTCGGCGGCTTCGACTATCTGGTGAAGGCGCGTATCGCGGAGATGGCCGCCTATCAGGATTTCCTGACCCGGGTCATCCTGCCGCTGCCCGGCGTGAAGGAAACGCACACTTACGCCTCGATCGGTGACGTGAAGCCGGATGC
Organism: Mesorhizobium sp. M2C.T.Ca.TU.002.02.1.1; assembly: GCF_003997225.1. Classification (NCBI taxonomy): domain Bacteria; kingdom Pseudomonadati; phylum Pseudomonadota; class Alphaproteobacteria; order Hyphomicrobiales; family Phyllobacteriaceae; genus Mesorhizobium; species Mesorhizobium sp. M2C.T.Ca.TU.002.02.1.1. The sequence goes on along the minus strand of NZ_RZTO01000519.1, from coordinate 564 downwards.
GCTGCTGCCGGTATAGCCGCCGGACCATCGGGGCGGCGCCTGAATCTAGTTCTTCAGAAACGCCGAGATCTCGCTGAACACGCTGACGAACATTTCCTGCGTCAGCACGCCCGTATTGGTGTTGTAGCGCGAGCAGTGATAGCTGGAAAACAGCGCGATGCCGCCGGCCTCCTGCCTTCCGCCATGGCGGAACGGAATGGCCGCGACGCGCTCGCCCAGCGCCCGCACCGTCGACTGGTGCGCGATCGAACCCAGCGTCAGTATGGCGCGCAGGTTGGGGAAGCGCGCGATGGTGGGTTTCAAAAAAGTCCGGCAGGTGGCGATCTCAGAGCCGACCGGCTTGTTCTCCGGCGGCACGCAGCGCACCGCATTGGTGATGGCCGTGCCGACAAGTTCCAGCCCGTCATCCGGCCTTGCTTTGAACTCGCCGCGCGCCAGGCCCTGCGCGATCATCGTGCCATAGAGCAGGTCGCCGGCATAGTCGCCGGTGAAGGGGCGCCCCGTCCGGTTGGCGCCGCGCAGGCCAGGCGCCAGCCCGACGATCAGCAGGCGGACCGACGCTTC
>NZ_RZTO01000518.1:0-4516 GCF_003997225.1 Mesorhizobium sp. M2C.T.Ca.TU.002.02.1.1 | reverse complement strand
AATCGCGAAGCTGAAGCCCGATCTGGTGATCACCAGCCAGAGCAACTACACCGGCGTCGCGCGGGACGCGATGATCGAGGGATTGCGCAGCGTCTGGAGCGAGATCACAAACCAGGGCGCGCGTGTCGTCGCCATCCGCAACACGCCTTTCAGTCTGTTCGATCCACGCGATTGCCTCAGAACCGATCCCGGCAAATGCGTCAATCCGCGCAGCGAGGTCGAACGGGAAGACATCTACGCGCTCGCCGCCCGGTCCGTGGCGGGGGTGAGCGTGGTCGACATGAACGACGCGCTCTGCAGCAAGGACACTTGTCCGGCAGTGGTCGGCAACATCGTGGTGCTGCGCGACAACCATCACCTCACGGCAACCTACGCGCTGGCGCTGGCGCCCTACCTGGCCAAGGCAGCGGGACTTTGAACGACCATCCAGTCGCAATGATAGGTGCCCTGCGGGTGGTCGACCTATTCCGAACGATACCGCGAGACCGTTGGATTCAGAAAATCGTAAGGAATTTCAACGGCCTGCATAAACCCTGCTTTAACCCGCCTTTAAACCGCCGCATCTAGTCTTCAACCCGAACGCCATCGGCACCGGGGCAACAAGCAAGAGCGCATGGCGAACCGCAGAGACAGTCGCATCGAACCGAGCTTCGAGGGATCGCCGCGCGGGAGATCCTCCGAGGGCTTTTCGGTCAGCGAGGAGGATCGCGTCGTGCCGGGCAGTCGTAAATCCGCTTCGAAGGGCAGGTCCGCCAAGGCGAAATCGCGAGGCCGCGGACGTGGCCGCGACCGCAGTCGGCGCGGGCTGCTCGGCATCGCCACGCGGCTTGTCTACTGGTGCTTCGTGTTCTGCATCTGGGGCGGCATCGCGGCGGCCGGCATCGTCGTCTATTACGGCGCCAAGATGCCGGCGGCGACGACATGGTCGGTCCCGGACCGCGCGCCGAACATCAAGATCGTCTCGGTCGATGGGCAGCTTATCGCCAATCGCGGCGCGTCGGGCGGCGAGGCCGTCGGCCTGCACGAAATGTCGCCCTATATCCCGGAGGCCGTGGTCGCCATCGAGGACCGGCGCTTCTATTCGCATTTCGGCATCGACCCGATCGGCCTGTCGCGCGCCATGGTCACCAATCTCATCGGCGGCCATTTCTCGCAAGGCGGCTCGACGCTGACGCAGCAACTGGCGAAGAACCTCTTCCTGACGCCGGACCGCACCCTGGAGCGCAAGGTGCAGGAAGTGCTGCTGGCGCTCTGGCTCGAGCACAAGCATACCAAGGACCAGATCCTCGAAATGTACCTCAACCGGGTCTATTTCGGCTCGGGCGCCTATGGCGTCGAGGCGGCCTCGCGGCGGTATTTCGGCAAGAGCGCGCGCGACGTGTCGCTTTCGGAGGCGGCGCTGCTGGCGGGCCTGCTCAAGGCGCCGTCCAAGCTGTCGCCGGCGCGCGACCCGAAGGCGGCCGAGGAGCGGGCGCAGCTCGTGCTCGCCGCCATGCGCGAGACCGGCAAGATCAGCGACAAGGAATACAAGACGGCGCTGAGCGCGCCGGCGACGCGCGCGCCGTCCTATTGGACCGGCTCGGAAAACTACGTCGCCGACACGGTGATGGACGAACTCCCCGACCTCATCGGCGACGTGCGCGGCGACATCGTCATCAACACCACCGTCGACCTCAACCTCCAGAAGCTTGCCGAACAGTCGATCCGGAGGCTGATCGACGAGAGCGGCAAGAAGCTCAACGTCACCCAAGGAGCGCTGGTGTCGATCGACGATTCCGGCGCGGTGCGCGCCATGGTCGGCGGCTACGACTATTCGACCAGCCAGTTCGACCGCGCCTCGGAAGCGCGCCGCCAGCCAGGCTCCGCCTTCAAGCCCTTCGTCTATATGGCGGCGCTGGAAGCCGGCCGCACGCCGGACAGCATCCGCAACGACGCGCCGATCAAAATCGGCAAATGGACGCCCGACAATTACGGCGGCAAATATTACGGCAAGGTCACGCTGGCCACTGCTTTGGCCAAGTCGCTGAACTCGGTGGCGGCACAGCTCACCATGGAGGTCGGACCCGACGCCGTGGTGGAAGCCGCGCATCGGATGGGCATCCAGTCCGATCTGCAGGCCAACACCTCGATCGCGCTGGGTACATCGGAGGTGACGCCGCTGGAGCTGACCGCGGCCTATGTGCCCTTCGCCAATGGCGGCTATAAGCCGGACGTCCACTTCATCCAGCGCATCACCACCGCCAGCGGCAAGGTGCTCTACGAGGGCACCACCGGCAGCGCGCCGCGCGTCATCAAGGCCGACATCGTCGGCATGATGAACTCGATGATGACCGGGACTGTCGAGGTCGGCACCGCCAGGAAGGCGGCGTTCAACTGGCCTTCGGCCGGCAAGACCGGCACCAGCCAGAACTCGCGCGACGCCTGGTTCGTCGGCTACACCGCCAATCTCACCACCGGCGTGTGGTTCGGCAATGACGACGGCAGCCCGATGAAGAAGGTCACCGGCGGCGCCTTGCCGGCGCAGGCCTGGCACGAATTCATGGTGGCCGCGCATGAAGGTGTGCCGGTGAGGCCGTTGCCCGGCACCTGGAAGTCGACGCCGTCCGATACGATCGTGCCCGACGAGATCCCGTCGGCGGATGCCTCGCAGCCGCCGCCCGCGCCGCCCGCGGCCGTCGGCCAGCCGGCGCCCACCGCCCAGGCGCCCGCGCCGGCACGTCAGGTGCGCCCGGCCCAGACCGTCGATGCGGACGGCTTCGACATGCCGAGCGACAACGGGTCGACCGCCTCGATCAAGCATCCGGTGCCGCCCGGCGACGTCGGCGGTCCGACCAAGAAGCGCCAGACCTCGATCCTCGATATACTGGGCGGGGGCTGAAGCGGCAACTTCGCCTCTCGCAATGGCAAGCGCCTTCGGCTACATGTCCGGCCGGAGACAAAACCATGGCCGAGACCGACAGCAGAAAAACCATCGTGCTCACCGGCGCCAGCCGGGGCATCGGCCATGCGACGGTGAAGCGCTTTTCGCGCGAAGGCTGGCGGGTCATCACCTGCTCGCGCCAGGCCTTCGCCGAGGACTGCCCGTGGCCGGCCGGCCCCGAGGACCACATCAAGGTTGACCTCGCCGACCAGGAGGATGTCGGCATCGCCATTTCGGAAATCCGTCACCGGCTGGAGGCGCATGGCGGACAGCTGCATGCGCTGGTCAACAATGCCGGCATCTCGCCGAAGCTGAAGGACGGCAGCCGGATGAACTCGATTGACACGCCGATGCATGTCTGGCGCGACGTGTTCCAGGTCAATTTCTTCGCGCCGATCATGCTGGCCAGAGGTTTGTTCAAGGAGCTCGCCGCCGCCAAGGGCTCGATCGTCAACGTCACCTCGATCGCCGGGACGCGCGTGCATCCGTTCGCCGGCACGGCCTATGCCACGTCCAAGGCGGCGCTCGGCTCGCTGACGCGCGAGATGGCGCATGACTTCGGCCCGCACGGCATCCGCGTCAACGCGATCGCGCCGGGCGAGATCGACACGGCGATCCTTTCGCCCGGTACCGACAGAATAGTCGAGACGATCCCACTGAGAAGGCTGGGCGCCACGTCGGAAGTGGCCGATATCATCTACTTCCTGTGCTCGGGCCAGTCGTCCTACGTGACCGGCTCGGAAATCCACATCAATGGCGGCCAGCACGTGTGAGCGGCTGATGTCAGGCCACGGTGAGGACAGCCTTGCCGCTGAAGCTGCGCTGCCGTAGCGCGTCCAAGGCCTGGCCGATGTCCGTCCACGGCACGGTCATGGCAACGCGGGTTTCCAGCCTGCCGGCCGCGACGAGATCGAGCAGCGCCGCGATGTCAGCGCCTATGGCCGAGCCGGACGTGTAATAGGCGAAGGTCTGCAGCCTCGCGCCCTCGTGGCCTGGGACGAACTGGCGGAACCCAACCGGCGTGAGCTCGCCGCTGCTCGCGCCGAACATGACGATGGTCCCGAGGGGCGCGACGCGTTCGATCGCGTCGGCGAGGCTTTTGCCGCCGACCGACTCGGTGATCAGCGAAAACGGCCCCTCGGCCAGTTCGATCGACGCGACGACCTGCTTGGCGCCCAGATTGCGAAGATCATCGTGATGCCGGACCGAGGCGATCGCCGTCACCGAAGCGCCTTGCTCCCGGGCGATCTGGATCTGGAAGCGGCCGACCGCGCCGCTCGCGCCGGTGATCAGGACCCGCTGGCCGGCGAGATCGCCACCATGGCGCAAGGTCCTCAGTGCCGTCGTGCCCGCCACCGGCAGCGTGGCGGCGGCGACGAAGCTTACACCCTCGGGTATGACGGCAAGCCGGTCGGTCGGAACGGCGACATGTTCGGCCCAGCCGGCCTGGTCGACCAAGGCCGCGACGCGCGCGCCAGCGGCCGGGCCCGAGCCGTCGGCCGCCGCGCGTTGGACAAAGCCGACGATGTCCTGACCGGGGATCCAGCCATCAGGGCGGATGGCGAGCAGGCGCAGCTCGCCACGATTCAATGATGT
>NZ_RZTO01000517.1:0-4517 GCF_003997225.1 Mesorhizobium sp. M2C.T.Ca.TU.002.02.1.1 | reverse complement strand
CTTCCCTTGGCTCAACACGCAGGACCTGGCGCTCGGCTCATTCGGCCGCGGCTGCGAAGGCTGGTTCGACGGACCTGGCCTGATGCAGGCTTTCCGCCGCAAGGCGCGCGCCCAGAAGGTCGACTATCGTGCCGCGACCGTGACCGGACTGACCATGGCTAACCGAAAGAGGGTCGGCGAAGTGGTGCTGGACAATGGCGAACGGCTTTCCGCCGGCATGGTGATCAACGCGGCCGGGCCGTGGAGCGCGGGCATTGCGCGGATGGCCGGCACGCATCTCCCAGTCGTGCCCAGCAAGCGATGCGTCTTCGTCTTCGAAAGCCCGGCGCGGATCGACAATTGTCCTTTCGTCTTCGATACAAGCGGCTTCTGGCTGCGGCCGGAGGGCCAGCTCTTCCTCTGCGGCATTCCACCGGTGCGCGAGAACGATCCGGACGATTTTGGCCTCGATGTGGACTACGACCTGTTCGACGAGCTGATCTGGCCTGCCCTGGCGCACCGCGTGCCCGGCTTCGAACAATTGCGCATGCTGCGTGCCTGGGCAGGCCTCTACGAGTACAACACCTTCGACCACAGCGGCATCATCGGGCCCCATCCGGAAATTCCGAACTTCGTGCTGGCCACCGGCTTCAGCGGTCACGGCATGATGCACGCGGCGGCGACCGGTTCCGGCGTGAGCGACCTCATTGCCTATGGCGAATACCGTTCCATCGATCTCTCGGCCTTCCGCTACGAGCGTATCGCCAACAACCAGCCGATCGAGGAACATGTCTACTGAAGCGGAAGCAAGGCATTGGCATCGGAGTGACAACAACCTGTGAGCGGTGCTATGCGTCCGTTTCTTCAATCAAAATGGCGCCGCACGCTAAATAAAGGCGCCGTCGCCCTAGGCTGATCCATGCTCGTACAGAAGAAAACCATATCGGCCCAGGTCGCCGACGCCATCAGGCAGAAGATCCTGATCGGTGAATACGAGGCGAATGCCCAGCTGCGGCAGGAGCATCTGGCGACCGAGTTCGGCGTCAGCCGGATACCCGTGCGCGAGGCGCTGCACCAGCTTCATTCGGAAGGCTTCGTCACGCTCGTCTCCCACAAGGGCGCCGTGGTTTCTTCGATCTCGCTCGACGAAATCCTCGAGCTTTATGAATTGCGCGCCCGGATCGAGACCTGGCTGCTTGCCCTTGCCATCCCGAGGATGACCGACGACGACCTCGCACTTGCCAAGGAACGAGCCAGGCAGCATCAGGAGCAAGGCGCGACCGGCGAATACTCCAACCAGCTGAACTGGAACTTCCATGCCGCCCTCTACGCCCCGTCCGGCCGCAAGGCGACGATCGAGCTGGTGGGACGCATCTACCAGCAATTGGAGCGCTACACCCGCATGATGGTCTCGCTCACCGAAATTCAGGTGAAGTCCGATCGAGACCACTGGCAGCTTATCGAGCTGTGCGAGGCGAAGGATACGCTGCGCGCCGTCAGCCTGCTGGAAATGCACATCATCACCAGCGGCAAATTCCTGGTCGACAGGCTTCAGGAATTGCGCGGCGACTGACGCGCAGCAACAGCCTGCCGCGCGCCACTTCATATCCTCAGTGGATCATTTACCCGGCAAATTCGTGGCCCGGGTTAAAAGGATCACGCCCGCCTTGTCGGCCGTGTCGTAATAGGTGAAGCCGGTGCGATTTTCCCGGCGCCCGCGCATCAGCACGGAGAGGCCGTCGCGCTCGGCCTCCGCTTCGGCTGCATCCGCGTCGCGGACCTCGAAGCCGATGTGGAAGACACCCTCGCCTTTCGTGTCCAGGTGGATGCGCTGCGGCGTAGGATCGTGGCTCGGTTGGCAGAGCTGCAACTGAACGTTCGGCAAATTGCAGATCCGATATTGCATCGCCACGAAGCCTTTAGGGCTCGGGACCTGCAGCTCCTCGTATTCGGTCAGAGGCGGGTAGGCTTCCCACGGGCCGATACCGATGGAGTCGTAATAGGCCTGCGCCTTGTCGATATCATGCACGACGATGCAGATGTGATGCAGCTTGTCGAAATTACCCATTACCTTGTTTCCCAATTCCCTACTCCTTGACCGGGACGGTGTAGTTGAGCACGCGGCGCCCGCCATCCGGGTAGATGGTCTCGCCGGTGATGTAGGACGCATCGTCGCTGGCGAGAAACGCCACGACCGAGGCGATCTCCGCCGCGGTGCCCAGTCGCCCGAGCGGCGTACGCGAAAGGATCGCGCGGCGCATTTCCTCGGAATCGATGAAGGTACCATCCATCACCATCTCCGTGGCGATCGTGCCCGGACCGACACCGACCACGCGGATGCCATAGGGCGCGAAGGCGACGGCGGCGGTGCCCGTCACCTGATTCATCCCGCCCTTCGAGATCGCATAGGTCGCGACCCGGGGATTGGCGAGCCCGGAATTGATCGAGGACATGTTTATGATCACGCCGCCCTGCCCTTGCGCGATCATCTGGCGAGCGGCCGCCTGCGTGCCCATGAACGCGCCCTTCAAATTGACGGCGAGGACCCGGTCGTAGTCGGCCTCGCTGATGTCGAGAAAGTCCTGGACCGGAGCGATGCCGGCATTGTTGACCATGATGTCGACACGGCCGAACCTGGTGACCGCCGCCGCCACCAGCGCGTCGACCTGCTCCTTCCTGCTGACATCCGTGACCACCGCTGCGACGCTCGCCGGGGAGCCGATTTCGGCAGCGCATTTCTCGAGCTCTTGAGCGTCGATATCGCCGAGCACGACCTTCGCGCCTTCAGCCAGGAAGCGCTCGGCGCATGCGCGCCCGATGCCGCGTGCCGCTCCGGTGACGATCGCGACCTTGCCTGCTTGTCTCATATGCGGTTCCCTCGTCATTCTGAACGGGCCATTGCCTTCGGACCCTTGTCTATCTTAGCGGATCACGAAGGGATTGGCGGTCTTGCCCGCCATATCTATCCACACCGTCTTGGTCTGCAGATAGGCGCCGATCGCCTCCTGCCCGCTCTCGCGGCCGATACCGCTTCTCTTGTAGCCGCCGAAGGGCGCCATATAGGAGACCGCACGGTATGAATTGATCCAGACCATGCCCGCCTCCATCGCCGCCGCGCCGCGCAGCGCCCTGCCCATGTCGCTCGTCCACAGTCCCGCCGCCAGCCCGTAGGGGCTGTCATTGGCAATGGCGAAGGCCTCTTCCTCGTCGTCGAAAGGAATGACCGACAGGATCGGCCCGAACACTTCTTCACGCGCGATGCGCATCGCATTGTTCACGCCGGTAAAGATGGTGGGCTCGACGAACCACCCCTCCGCCAGCTTGTCCGACGCAGGCTTGCCGCCGCCCAGCACGCACAAGGCGCCCTCGCGCTCGGCGATTCCGAGATAGGAGAGCACCTTCTCACGCTGGGACTGCGTGGTGATGGGTCCGACCTGCGTTTCCGGCAGCGCCGGGTTGCCCATTCGGGCGCTGGCGGCAAGCTTGATCACCTCGGCCACGAACCGGTCATGTATCTTGCGCTGGACGAGCAGCCGCGAGCCGGCGATGCAGGTCTGGCCGCTGGCCGCGAAAATGCCGGAGATCGCGCCGTTGACGGCGCTTTCCAGATTGGCGTCGTCGAAGACGATGTTGGCCGACTTGCCGCCGAGCTCGAGCGTGACCGTCTTCAACCCCTCGGCGGCCGCGCGGTAGACGGCAAGCCCGCCCGGCTCGCCGCCCGTGAAGGCGATCTTGGCGACGTCGGGATGGGAGACGAGCGGCACGCCGACATCCTGCGGCATGCCGGTGACGGTGTTGACGACGCCCGGCGGAAAGCCCGCTTGCGCGAACAGCTTGACGAATTCCAGCGTCGAGGCCGAGGCGTGTTCCGACGGCTTGATGACGACGGTGTTGCCGGCCGCCAGCAGCGGCGCAAGCTTCCAGGTGAGCAGCAGCAGCGGCGAGTTCCAGGGCACGATCGCGGCGATGACGCCGAGTGGCTCGTGGCGGGTGAAAGCGAACATGCCGGCCTTGTCGATCGGCAGCACCGCTCCTTCGATCTTGTCGGCGAGGCCGCCGAAATAGCGGTACCATTCGGGGATGTAACGCAGCTGCGCCGTCATCTCGGTGATCAGCTTGCCGTTGTCGCGCGTCTCGATCGCGGCGATGCGCTCGGCATTCTCGGCAATCAGTTCGGCGAGCCGCACCAGGAGCTTGCCGCGCGCGGTCGGCGTGATGCCGGCCCAGTCCTTCGAGCGGAAAGCCGCCTTGGCGGACGCCACGGCCGCGTCCACTTCGGCCTTGCCGCCGCGCGGGATCAGCGCCCACGGCTTGCCGGTGAAGGGGTCATAGCTCTCGAACGTGTCGGCGTTCGATTGCAGCCGACCACCGACCGTGTTCTGGAAGCTGACCAGCGGCATGTCGGCCCTCAACAGGTGGCAAAGCCCAGATGGGCGCGAAAGCGGTTCTTGACCGCTACGGCGTCGCGCGGCGGCAGCGAGCGCGGCAGGTTCTCTGCGGTGATCTTCAGCACGAACAGGCGGGGCCCCTCGGCAGGG
>NZ_RZTO01000516.1:0-4522 GCF_003997225.1 Mesorhizobium sp. M2C.T.Ca.TU.002.02.1.1 | reverse complement strand
GTCCAGGTGGCGATATAGTCCATCAGGCCGGGGCTGAGGCAGTCATAGGGCTCCAGCCCGATCGACTTCAGCTGGCCGCGGATGCCGGCCATGCGGCTCGGGTCGACGCCGGATTCGATGATCGAGGAGACGAAGGCGGCAAAGCCCGGCGGCGACCAGCCGTCCTCCTCGAAGCGCTCGGGATGGATGAAGGACAGGCCCTTGAAGGGATGGTCGCGCTCGACCGGGCCGTACATGTGGACGCCGCAGCCGGTGCAGGCATGGCGCTGGATCAGCGCCGAGGGATCGACCACCTTGAGCTTGTCGCCGTTCTCGGTGACGGTGACGTCGCCGGTGCCGGCAACGGCCACGACCGAGAAGATGGCGCCTTCCGGCTTCCAGCACTTGGTGCAGCCGCAGGCATGGTTGTGGGCGATCTGGCCCTTGACCTTCACCTTCACCGGCTTCGAGGTGCACAGGCAAACCAGCGTGCCGCCGGCAAAGGACGCGCTCTCCTTCGGCAAGCCGTTGTCGATCGAATGATGCAGTTTCTCGGCCATTTACACTTCCTCCTGTTTGACCATCAGCTCGCGGGCTTCCGGCCTGCGGCCCGGTGGCTTTCCTCACCAGTGGGTTTGCTCTGTCACTTTGTTCTTGCGCGATCGCGGACGGAAAACCGCGCACACTTTTCCTGGAATTGCTTTTAGTAAACCACGACGCTGCGGATCGACTTGCCCTCATGCATGAGGTCGAAACCCTTGTTGATGTCCTCGAGCTTCAGCGTGTGGGTGATCATCGGGTCGATCTGGATCTTCTTTTCCATGTACCAGTCGACGATCCTCGGCACGTCGGTGCGGCCGCGCGCGCCGCCGAAGGCGGTGCCCATCCAGGTGCGCCCGGTGACCAGTTGGAAAGGCCTGGTCGAAATCTCCTGGCCGGCGCCGGCAACGCCGATGATGACCGACTTGCCCCAGCCGCGATGCGAGGCCTCCAGCGCCTGGCGCATCACCTTGGTGTTGCCGGTGCAGTCGAAGGTGTAGTCGGCGCCGCCGATCTGGTCGGCGCCGCGCTTGGTCATGTTGACCAGGTACGGCACGATGTCGCCGTCGATCTCCTTCGGATTGACGAAATGCGTCATGCCGAACTTCTCGCCCCAGGCCTTCTTGTCGTTGTTCAAATCGACGCCGATGATCATGTCGGCGCCGGCAAGGCGAAGCCCCTGGATGACGTTGAGGCCAATGCCGCCGAGGCCGAAGACCACGGCGGTCGCGCCCTGCTCGACCTTGGCCGTGTTGATCACGGCGCCGATGCCGGTGGTCACCCCGCAGCCGATGTAGCAGATCTTGTCGAAGGGGGCGTCGGGATTGACCTTGGCCACGGCGATCTCGGGCAGCACGGTGAAGTTGGAGAAGGTCGAGCAGCCCATATAGTGGAAGAGCTTCTCGCCGCCGACCGAGAAGCGCGAGGTGCCGTCCGGCATCAGGCCTTGGCCTTGCGTGGCGCGGATGGCGGTGCACAGATTGGTCTTCCTCGACAGGCACGATGGGCACTGCCGGCATTCCGGCGTGTAGAGCGGAATGACATGGTCGCCCTTCCTGACCGAGGTCACGCCCTTGCCGACATCGACGACGATGCCCGCCCCCTCATGGCCCAGGATCGCCGGGAAGATGCCTTCCGGATCGGCGCCCGACAGCGTGAACTCGTCGGTATGGCAGATGCCGGTCGCCTTGACCTCGATCAGCACCTCGCCCTCGCGCGGCCCCTCGAGGTCCACCTCCATGATCTCCAGCGGCTTTCCGGCACCAACAGCAACGGCGGCACGCGTTTTCATGAGGCACTCCTCCCAAGGCAGTCGAAAAACTTCATGTTCCGGCGGGCCTGAGGTCCGCCTCGCAACAAAAATACCGTTTCCAAGCCGTAGTGAGGTCGCAATAATCGAACGGTCTCCCTGATAAGTCTATTCTACCAAGGTCCCCCCATCCGTGCTGTTCCGGCATGCCGTGATCCGCTTGATCACCGGCCTCCTTGCCGGCGGCAAATAGGACTAAAGCAGAAGCGGCAGGCCAGCTTGCAAGGTTTGATAAATCCAACGCTTCCGCTAAGTTTCTCCACGGGCACCTTGGCTTGGCGCTGGTCCGACACGATCGGACGCGGCGCAAGAGTGGGTATTGTTATCGATGAGCGCGGTGCCGGGCACTCTCACGACCCTTTTGTGCTTTCTTCTCCTGACCGCCAATCTCTCCGGTGCGGCGGCCCAGGAATCTGCGAGCAAGCAACCGGCTGCAGCGGCCAAGCCTGAAAAGAAGATCACCGAAATCAAGATAGGCTATTTGCGGGCGTACGCGCCGCGGCTGACGCTTTCCCTGCTCGACCTGCCGCCAAGGGACGAGGGCGTTGCCGGCGCCAAGGTCGCGATCGGCGACAACAACACGACAGGAACGTTCCTTGGCCAGAAATTCAGCCTCGACATCACCGAAATAAAACCGGACGCCGATGCGGTTCAGGCATTCGACGACCTGATCGCCAAGGGCGACCGCTATGTGGTCGCGGACCTCTCGGCCAGGGAATTGCTGTCCATCGCCGACATCGCGCGCGACAAGGGCGTGCTCATCTTCAACATCGGCGCCACCGACGACAGCCTGCGCGAGGAGAACTGCCGCATAAACGTCTTCCACATCGCACCGACACGCAGCATGCTGGCCGACGCGCTGGCGCAATATCTCATGGTGAAGAAATGGCCGAACTGGGTGCTGCTCTATGGTTCGCATGAGCAGGACCATCTCTACGCCGATGCGTTGCGCCGCGCGGCTGCCCGTTTCGGCGGCCAGATCGTGGCGGAGAAGGAATTCAAGGACACCGGCACGGCTAGGCGCACCGACACCGGCGCCACGCAGATCCAGCAGCAGATCTCCGTGTTCACGCAGGACCTGCCGGAGCACGACGTGGTGCTGGTCGCCGACGAGAGCGAGGTCTTCGGAACCTATGTGCCCTACCGCACCTGGACGCCGCGGCCGGTCGCGGGCACGGCCGGGCTTGTCGCGTCGTCATGGCATCCCGCGAGCGAGCAGTGGGGCGGCATCCAGATGCAAAGCCGCTTCCTGAGGACGACGGGCCGCAGAATGTTGTCCAAGGACATGTCGGCCTGGACGGCCGTGCGGGCCGTCGGCGAAGCCACCACGCGCACCAATGGCGACGATCCGAAAAAGATCAGCGACTACATCCGCTCCGACGATTTCTCGGTCGCCGCCTTCAAGGGCCAGAAGCTGACCTTCCGCAAATGGAACCTTCAGCTGCGCCAGCCGATCCTGCTCAGCGACACCAAGTCGGTCGTCTCGACCTCGCCGCAGGAGGGCTATCTCCACCAGGTTTCCGAGCTCGACACGCTCGGCGTCGATCAGCCGGAGACCAAATGCGTCCTTAAGTAGAAAGCAATCGGGAGGAAAATCGGTGCAGGGACGAGCTTGTGCACTCGCCTTTCTCGCGACCGGCCTCATGGCGGGTCCGGCATCGGCCTATACGGCCTATGTCTCCAACGAGAAGGACAACACCATGACCGTCGTCGACACGGCGACGATGAAGGTGATCAAGACCGTCGATGTCGGGCAGAGGCCGCGCGGCATCACGATTTCGCCCGACGGCAAGTTCGTCTATCTGTGCGCCAGCGACGACGACACGGTCCAGATCATCGATACGTCCAGCCTTGACGTCGTTGGCGATCTGCCCTCCGGGCCCGATCCTGAATTGTTCGTGCTCTCGCCTGACGGCAAGACGCTCTATATCGCCAACGAGGACGACAATCTGGTCACCGTCGTCGATGTCGCGAGCAAGGCGGTGCTCTCGGAGATCCCGGTCGGCGTCGAGCCGGAAGGCATGGGCGTCAGCCCCGACGGCAAGACCATGGTCAACACCTCCGAAACCACCAGCATGGCGCATTTCATCGACACGCAAAGCCATGAGGTGACCGATAACGTATTGGTCGATACGCGTCCGCGCTTCGCCGAATTCAAGCCCGACGGCTCCCAGGTTTGGGTCAGCGCCGAGGTCGGCGGCACGATCAGCGTCATCGACAACGCCAAGCGCCAGGTGGTGAAGAAGATCCAGTTCGCGATCAACGGATTGCGGGCCGAGACCATCCAACCCGTCGGCATCGCCATAACCGCCGACGGCAAGAAGGCCTATGTCGCGCTCGGCCCGGCAAACCATGTCGCGGTGATCAACACCGAAACCTACGAAGTGGAGAAATACATCCTCGTCGGCCAGCGCGTCTGGCACCTGGCCTTCACCCCGGACCAGAAGACGCTGATCACCACGAACGGCAACTCGAACGACATCACCTTCATCGACACGGCGACCGATGAACCGGTCCAGTCGCTCACCGTCGGCCAGCAGCCGTGGGGCGTGGCCATATCGCCCAACTAGCGATGCCCCAAGCAAGCCGGGAGGTTCATTCCATGACGATCAACCGCACCATTGCCTTCGCCGTCCTGGTCGGACTGGCGGTTGCTCCACCCGCGGCCAGCGCCGACGACGATGCGCCGAAGGT
>NZ_RZTO01000515.1:0-4526 GCF_003997225.1 Mesorhizobium sp. M2C.T.Ca.TU.002.02.1.1 | reverse complement strand
TTTCGCACGCAGGCTCAAGTCGCTCAAAGGCCTCACGCCTTATGAGTTCATCTGCAAAATCTGGAAACAAGAGCCCGAACACTTCAGGGTCGACCCGGTCCATCAAATGCCGGGACTAAACACCTAGGATCCATGCCGTGACCTCGGTCGAATGGCGCAGCGGAGCAGAATTCTGCACCGTTAGCATTGTTCCGATGTAACGGAATGGATCCTCGCGCTGCGTCGCTTCGCTCCTTGCTTCGCCCGTGGATGACGAGGCTGCGAGGTTTCGGCCAATCGCGAAACCCGCCAGCCCGTCAGATCGCCTTCAGCAGGCGCAGCAGGCCGAGCATCTCGACAAAGGTCCCTTTGCGGAAGGCGATATAGGTCGGCTCCTCGACGCCGTGGAAGCGGCGTTTGAAGGCTGCCTGGCCCTGCAGGTTGAAGCGCGAGCGGTTGACCCAGGGCGAGTTGTAGGCGCGCTGGAAGGCGCCGCGCCAGAAGCCCGATTCGGCAAAGCCGCTGGGCTCGATATCGAGCAGCGGCGAGAGGCCGAGCGTCACCTCGGAGATGCCTTCCTCGCGAAAACGGTCGACGGCGAATTTGGTCAGCCCGATCTCGGCATGCGGCGTCGCGTCGACCTGCTTGCGCTTGAAGGATGTGGTGTAGCCGATGACCTTGCCGTCGCGAAACAGCGGGTCGAAATCGAGGATGGCGAGAAGCCGGCCTTCAGGGCTGTGCATGAGGAAGCGGCGCATGTCGGCGCCGAGCTCTTCGGAAAAACGGCGGTTGAGGAAGCCCATCTCCCAGCGCTTGATGATGCGCTCCTTGCGCCAGTCGGCGGAAAGCTGGATGATTTCCTCTTGCAGTCCGTCGCCTCTGTCCTCGGCGATGACAAAACCCTTCTTCGTCAGCCAGCGTTCGGAATAGCGCACGGTCTCGTTGCGCTTGCCGGAAAAATCATGTGCCGGCAAAAGTAGCCTGGTGTCGATGCCGAGGCGATTGACCATGTAACCAAGGCCGGCGAGCACCTTGGCCGTCTCGGCGCCGATCTGGACGAACCATGGTCCGCCGGCGGCTTCGACGAAGCGCTTGATGTAGAACGCGCGATCCGCCGGATCGACCACCGGATCGCCCAGCGCGAAATGGCGGCTCATCTTGGTGCCGAAGGCGATGTAGCCGTCGCCGTCGCTGAAATAGGACAGCTTCTGTTGCACGGCCGTTGAATAGGCGAGCGAGAAATCGCCGTAATGGCGCACCAGCGCCAGGCGCTCGTCATCCGTCAACTCGCGCCGCGGCACCTTGGGTGCCACGGCGTCGAGAAGCCTGTCGAAATAGATGCGCAGGGGCGCCATGAGCTCCGCGTGCCAAGAAGTGATGACCTGCCGCCCTCAGGTCGCGAATCGCTGGCGACCGCTGCCGGCCACGTCGCGTCTGCGCGATATAGGGTGCAATTGGCGGCGAATGAAGGGCAAACGTCGCAAAGCGCCGCTATCGCCCATCGGCTGTCGCGACGGATACGAAAAGATCGGCTTGATATTTCCATGCAATGTTATATATCAAGTTATAGATTTATGACGAGCCAACCATGGAAGACATTCTTCGATCCCTCGGCTTTCTCTGCCTCGGCAGCCGGATGAAGCGCATAGGCGAGCAATTGCAGGCCGACACGCAGCGCGTGCTCGACCGCCTGGACATGCGCATCCAGTCGAGCCAGTACCCGCTGCTCGCCGCGCTCGACAGGCTGGGCCCGCTGCCGGTCGGCGAGCTGGCGCAATCCTTGGGTGTCGCGCAACCGGGCGTGACGCGCAGCGTGGCGCTGCTTGCCGAGCTGGGGCTTGTCGAGGTCAACCCCTCGGAAGAAGACCAGCGGCGCAGGATCGTCTCGCTGAGCCGCGACGGCCGACGGCTGGTCGACCAGGCGAAGCGCGACATCTGGCCAGGCATCGAAAAGGCCGTGGCGGATTTGTGCGCCGATCTTTCCGGGCCGCTGCTCGGCCAGCTTGCGGCAATAGAGGACCGGCTGGCGGCGACGCCGCTTCATCGCCGCGTCGAAAACGCCAGGGTGGTCGCGCCGTGAGACATGTTCTCGACCGCCCTGTCTGGAGCGCACTTACGACGCGGCAGCGGACTTTCGCGGAGGGTGGCGATCTCGCGCGCCGATACCGGCCGTCGATCATCCCGTTCGCCGCCACGGCAACGGACGATCCGGAAAGCCTGCACGCGCTCGGAAGGCTGGTTTCCGCCGGCGAGACCGTCATCCTGGCCCAGGCCGAGAACATTGTCCTGCCGCCGGCGCTTGTGGCGACAATGACCGCCGATGCCGTGCAGATGATTGCCGGGCAAGGCTTGCGGACGGTCGCCGACCGTCGGATCGAGCAACTGACGCGGCAGGACGCCGCCGAGATGCTTGCGCTCGCCTCGCTGACCAAGCCAGGCCCGTTCACGCTGGAGGCCTTGAGCCTCGGCGACTTCTGGGGCGTGAAGATCGATGGCAGGCTGGCCGCGATGGCCGGCGAGCGCATGAAGCAGCCCGGCTATTCGGAACTCAGCGGCGTGTGCTCGCATCCGGATTTTCGCGGCGGCGGTCTCGCCCGGCTGTTGTCGCTGTTTGTGGCCAACCGCATCATCGCGCGCGGCGAGGTGCCTTATCTGCACGCCTTTGCCAACAATGCCGCGGCGATAAAGCTCTACGAGTCGATCGGCTTCCGGCTGCGCAGCGGGATGAACATCGCGATGGTTCAGCGGGCGGGATGAGACGCGACGTCGGGGGGCTCCGCCAATCCCCGACGCCAAGTCCTTGTCCGCAGGCTTAAACCGCGATCTTGCCGCCGCCCTGCTTCGTAATCGCAACCACCGAAGGCCGCACCGGCATGTCCGGCTTGAAGTCCGGCCAGCGGGTCGACGGGTCCTCGTAATAGGACGGGCGGCCGAACCCTTCCCAGTCCTCGCCGCCGTCGCCCGGATGCTGCACGGCGACGAAAGCCGTCTGGTCGTCCGGCGCGAAGAGCGGGCCGCACATTTCGGCGCCGATCGGCACGCGGAAGAACAGCTTTGACGTCGCCCGCGCAGCACCCTCGGTGTCCACCGCCCAGAGGCCGTCGGTGCGGCCGGTGGCCTTCGGGCCCTGGCCGTCGGTGGCGACCCACAGGCGCCCGGCGGAATCGACAGCGCAATTGTCCGGCATGCCGAACCAGCCATGCGCGGTGGTCGCGGTCGAGAAGGTGGCGCCGACATCGGCCACCGAGGGATCGCCGCATTTCAACAGCACTTCCCACTTGCCCTTGGCAGCAGTGAAGTCGCCGCCGTCCTCGACGATCTCGATGATGTGGCCGAAGGCATTCTCGGCGCGCGGGTTGGCGGCGTCGACCTGATCGGCCTTGCGCTTGGAATTGTTGGTCAGCATGACATAGACCTTGCCGTTGCCGGCATTGGGCTGGATGTCCTCCGGCCGGTCCATCTTGGTCGCGCCGAGCAGGTCGGCGGCCCGCCGCGTCTCGATGAGAACGTCGGCCTGGGACGCAAAGCCGTTCTTCGCCGTCAGCGGGCCTTGCCCGAACACGATCGGCATCCATTCGACCGAACCGTCCTCGGCGAATTTCGCCACATGGAGCGTGCCGTCGTCGAGCAGGTTCATGTTGGCCGCGCGGTCGTCGGCATTGAACTTACCGGCGGTGACGAATTTGTAGACATAGTCGAAGCGCTCGTCGTCGCCGAGATAGAAGACGACGCGGCCGTCCCTGGCGACGATCGATTCCGCGCCCTCATGCTTGAAGCGGCCCATGGCGGTGCGCTTCCTCGGCACCGAAGCCGGATCGTTGACGTCGACCTCGACGATCCAGCCGAACCGGTTCGGCTCGTTCGGCTCCTTGGCGAGGTTGAAGCGATCGTAATGCGCGCCCCATTCATAGGCGCCCTCCGGGATGCCGAGGCGCTTGTAGTTGGCGGCTTCCTTGTGGCCTTCGGGCAATTCGCCCGAGAAATAGCCGTGGATGTTTTCCTCGGCCATCACATAGGTGCCCCAGGGCGTGACGCCGCCGGCGCAATTGTTGACGGTGCCGATGACCTTGGCGCCGGACGGATCGGCATTGGTCTTGACGCGGTCGTGACCGGCAACCGGGCCGGAGAGCGCCATCTCCGTGGTCGACATGATGCGGCGGTTGAGCTTGCCGTCGCGCACCACCTGCCATTTGCCGTCCTGCTTGCGGATCTCGACGATGGTGCCGCCATGCGCGGCCATCTCGACATCGACCTGCTCCTTCGAGAGCGGCGCTACCTCGGCGGCCTTCTTGCCGTCCTTCTCGACGATCGAAACGATGCCCGGGAACATCAGATGCGGGTTGGTGTATTCGTGGTTGACGACCAGCAGGCCATGTTCGGCGGAGCCGTCGATCGGGATATAGCCGACATAGTCGTTGTTGTAGCCGAACTGCCTGGCCTGGGCCTCAGCCGACTGCTTCAGCGGATCGAACTCGGGTGAATCGGCAAACAGCGGATCGCCCCAGCGCAGCAGCACGTCGGCATCGTAGCCCGGCGCGACATGGTGC
>NZ_RZTO01000514.1:0-4536 GCF_003997225.1 Mesorhizobium sp. M2C.T.Ca.TU.002.02.1.1 | reverse complement strand
GCCGGCAGCCCGTGGGAAATGGGCCTTGCCGAAACGCATCAGACGCTGGTGCTCAACGGCTTGCGTTCGCGCGTCGCGCTGCAGGTCGATGGCGGGTTGCGCACCGGGCGCGACGTCATCATCGGCGCGCTGCTCGGCGCGGACGAATTCGGCTTCTCGACCGCGCCGCTGATCGCGGCCGGCTGCATCATGATGCGCAAGTGCCACCTGAACACCTGCCCGGTCGGCGTGGCGACGCAGGATCCGGTGCTGCGCAAGCGCTTCAAGGGCACGCCCGAGCACGTCATCAACTTCTTCTTCTATGTGGCGGAAGAGGTGCGGGCGCTGCTTGCCGAGATGGGCTACACCCATCTCGACCAGATCATCGGCGACAGCGATCTCCTGGAAAAGCGCGATGTGATCCAGCACTGGAAGGCGCGCGGGCTCGACTTCTCGAAGATGTTCTACAAGCCGGACGCGCCGCATGAGGCGCTGCACTGGACCGAACGGCAGAAGCATCCGATCGACGACGTGCTCGACCGCAAGCTGATCGAGCTGGCGAAGCCCGCGCTCGAAGCCAAGCAGCCCGTCACCATCGAGCTGCCGATCCGCAATGTCGACCGCTCTACCGGCGCCATGCTGTCGGGCGAGGTCGCCAAGCGCTTCAAGCACAAGGGCCTGCGCGAGGATACGATCACCGTCAAGCTCACCGGCACCGCCGGCCAGTCCTTCGGCGCGTTCCTGGCGCGCGGCGTCTCCTTCGAACTGGTCGGCGCCGGCAACGACTATGTCGGCAAGGGTCTGTCGGGGGGCCGCATCGTCATCCGCCCGCCGGAGGAAGCCAAGATCGTCGCGGCGGACTCGATCATCGTCGGCAACACGGTGCTTTACGGCGCCACCGAGGGCGAGGCCTATTTCGCCGGCGTCGCCGGCGAGCGTTTCGCCGTGCGCAATTCCGGTGTGGCCGCCGTCGTCGAAGGCGTCGGCGACCATGGCTGCGAGTACATGACCGGCGGCATCGTCGTCGTGCTCGGCAAGACCGGGCGCAATTTCGCGGCCGGCATGTCGGGCGGCGTCGCCTATGTGCTGGACGAGAAGGGCGATTTCGCCGAACGATGCAACATGGCGATGGTCGAGCTGGAGCCGGTCCCGGAAGAGGACGACCTGATGGAGAAACTGCTCCATCACGGCGGCGACCTCGACCACAAGGGCCGCGTCGACGTGTCGGGCGACATGACCAGCCATGACGAGGAACGGCTCTACCAGCTGATCTCGAACCACGTGCATTTCACCGGTTCGGTGCGTGGCCGCGAGATTCTGGACGACTGGCAGAACTTCCGGCCGAAATTCCGAAAAATCATGCCGGTCGAATATCGCCGCGCGCTGATCGAGATGGAACGCATGCGCATGAGCGTGGCGGCGGAATAGTTTCGGGCATGGCCGGGAAGACGACTTCCCGGCCGGCATCCTCACCAACAATCCTGACCTCGGAACGAAGGTTGTCATGGCGGCCTTATGAGGTTAACGGGTGCGCGGCAGAAGCGTGCCTTCGGACAGCAGGGACTGGACTATGGGCAAGGTAACAGGCTTTCTCGAGATCGACCGGCAGGTGCACAAGTACCAGCCGGCTTCCGACCGCATCCGGCATTTCCGCGAATTCACGCTGCCGATGTCGGACAAGGAGGTCGAGAAACAGGCCGCGCGCTGCATGGATTGCGGCATCCCGTATTGCCACGGACCGACGGGCTGCCCGATCCACAACCAAATCCCGGACTGGAACGACCTCGTCTACAATGGCGACTGGGACAACGCGATCCGCAACCTGCATTCGACAAACAATTTCCCGGAGTTCACCGGCCGCATCTGCCCGGCGCCTTGCGAGGAGGCCTGCACGCTGAACCTCGAGGACATTCCGGTCGCCATCAAGACGGTCGAGCAAGCGATCGCCGACAAGGCCTACGAGACCGGTCACATCCGGCCCTATCCGCCGGAAAAGAAGACGGGCAAGCGTGTCGCCGTCATCGGCTCCGGCCCCGCCGGCATGGCGGCGGCGCAGCAGCTCGGCCGCGCCGGCCATGACGTGCATGTCTATGAGCGCGAGAGCCGCCCTGGCGGGCTGATGCGCTACGGCATCCCGGACTTCAAGATCGAGAAGCACTATATCGACAGGCGCATCGAGCAGATGCAGGGCGAGGGCGTGACCTTCCATTGCGGCGTCAATGTCGGCGTCGACATGAAGGTGGCCGATCTCATCGAGGAGTTCGACGCCGTGCTCTATTGCGGCGGCTCCGAGACGCCGCGCCCGGCCGGTATTCCGGGCAGCGACCTCAGCGGCGTCTATGACGCCATGCCCTATCTCGTGCAGCAGAACCGCCGCGTCGGCGGCGAGCCGATTCAATCGGTGGCCTGGCCCTCGCACCCGATCATCGCCGGTGGCCAGCATGTCGTCGTGGTCGGCGGCGGCGACACGGCGTCGGACTGCATCGGCACCGCCTTCCGCCAGGGCGCGGTGCGCGTAACCCAGCTCGACATCCGCCCGCAGCCGCCGGAGAAGGAAGACAAGCTGGCGGTCTGGCCCTATTGGGCGACGAAGATGCGCACGTCCTCCTCGCAGGCGGAGGGGGCCGAGCGCGAATTCCAGGTGGCGACGCTCGAATTCATCGGCGAGGACGGCCAGTTGACGGGTGTGCGCTGCTGCGAGGTCGACGACAAGCGCAAGCCGATCCCCGGCACGGAGTTCGTCATCCGCGCCGATCTCGCCTTCATCGCCATCGGCTTTGCCGGTCCGGCGAGCGACAGCCTGATGAAAGAGCTCGACGGCAAGATCAAGGTCGTCACCGACAGCCGCCGATCGAAGAATGTCGAGGCGAACGACCGCGACTACAGGACCAGCGTCGACAAGCTCTATGCCGCGGGCGACGTGCGCCGCGGCCAGTCGCTGGTGGTCTGGGCGATCCGCGAGGGTCGCCAGGCGGCGCGCTCGATCGACGAGGCATTGATGGGATCGACGGTGCTGCCGCGCTGAAGCGGCGATCCGTTAGAGCGTTTCACCGTTTCACGGAAATGGTGAGACGCCCTAAAGCGAGTCGCGATCTTTCAGATTCGCTCCATGCGCTTTAGGTTTTTGATTTTACGCATGTCTTCATCCCGAAACCGGTTCCCGCTTTCGGGAGACATGCTTTAGCTGAGCAGCAGCTTTATCGCCCAATAGAGGCCGATGGCCATCTGGACCGCGAACGCCGAGAATCGAGCCTTGACGGCGATCGGGCTTGTCGACGTCAGATGGATGGCCGACTGCATCAGCCGCGCGCCGAGAAACCAATATGCGAGCGGGTCGGTAATCGTGGTGCGCGAACTCATCATGGCCAGGGCCATGAGACCTCCGAATATGGGAAGGCCTTCGATGCAATTGGCGTGGGCGCGCGCCAGCCGCTGCAAGAAGGGCGAAAGGCCGGCGTTGTCCGGTGCAAAGCCATTCGCAAGGACGCGGCCGCTCACCACGAGATGGGTGCGCAGGATTTCCATCCATATGAGCAATAAGAGGGTCCAAGTCACGAACCCAAGCAAGGCATAGCCCGTTGCCGACATATTCGTCCCCCGACTTTGACTTCGGCCAAAATCCAATAATGCCATTGTTCGGCTCGGCGCGAAATTGCCGCTACGCCGGAACGTCGGTCAAGGAGTTGCCGGTGTCGGGCCGGATTCGACAGCTGCCGTCGCCGGCGACTTTGGCGGCCAGGAAAAATCGTCGGCGCGGCCGGGCGAGGCCGTCGGCGCCTTGCCTTCCAGGATCAGCTTTTCGCCGGGCAGGTTCGGATCGGCCCTGGCCGGCTGCGTGGCGCCGAGCAGCTCGGTGCCGCCGTCGAGCGCCGGGTCGCCGAGCAGCATCGGCGCAGTGCGGTCGACGATGACGGGCGCGGCGGCCGGCTTCGGCGCCTCCACCGGGGCGCCGGCCGGCGCCGACACGGTCGTGACGCTTCCGGGCGCCGCCAGGCCGAGTATCTTTGCCAATGGCTTTTCCGTGTAGAAGGCCAGCTTGCGCTTGCCGGCCTTGGTGACGTTGATGCCGTCGTCGGAACGCAGCCGTACCGGCTGGCCGTTGATGTCCGGACCGGAGGTGACGAAAGCGCCGTTCTCATCGACGAAGCCGTCCCAGACATCGACGAACTCGCCACCGTGTTTCTGGGCGGCCGAATGATAGATGTCGTTGAAGGCGAGCATGTCGGAGTTCATCTTCGACACACCGAAAGCCGGCATGCCGACCCAAAGGAACGGCACTTTGGTGTCTTGTAGGGCCTTGCCGAACGCATCGGTGCGGCGCTCATATTCCTTGGTCCAGTTCTCCGAGCGCGGCTGCTCGCGGACGTCGCCGACCTTCATCTGCTGGCGGTCGTTGGAACCCAGCATGACGATCACGGCCGCCGGTTTCTCGGTTTCGATCAGCGATTTTATCTGGGTCGGCCAATTGTAGACATCGTCACGAACGAAGCCGGACGAACCGTTGGCGCGGGCGACGATCCTGACGGCGGGATTGTCGGCAAAGGCCGTGTCCAGGCC
>NZ_RZTO01000513.1:0-4541 GCF_003997225.1 Mesorhizobium sp. M2C.T.Ca.TU.002.02.1.1 | reverse complement strand
TTCTCCTCGCGCCACCACGCTTGTCCGCCGGCGGCGAGGATGCGGTCGCGGTAGGCCTCGCCGTCCGACGATAGCGGATCGCATTCGGCGGTGACGATGACGGTTGGCGGCAGGCCGGAAAAGTCGCGGTCCCTGAGCGGCGAGAAGGTCGGGTCATCCGCCGACTGTCCAGGCGCGGAGCGGATACACCGATAGAACTCGATATCGGCGACGGTGAGCAGCGGCGCCTCGGCGTGCTCGACATAAGAGCGCCCGGTCTCGTCGCCGCCCAGGCCGGGATAGATCAGCATCTGGCCGATCGTGTTGTGCGGCGAAAGCGCCGCACAACACGATCGGCAGCGCGCTCGTCGCCGCGATCCACTCGAACACGGCAAGCGCATCGTCGAAGGAGGCCGGGTGCAGGTGTTCCGGCGCCAGCCGGTAGTCGACCGAGACCACCTCGAAGCCGGTGCCGACGCAGATTTCGGCGCAGATGTCGTCGTGGCTGTCGAGGTCGCCAAGGACGAAGCCGCCGCCATGATAGTAGACGACGATGGCCGCTGCAGCGTTGTTCGCCATGTGGTAGCGCCGCACTGGAATGGCATGCGCGGCGGTGGCAACGAGGCCGTCACTGGCGACGACGCCCTCGGGGTGGCCCTGGTGGAATGCCACGCACATTTTGTCGTAGACCGCGCGCTGCTCGGCAATGGGCGCGGCGGTGATCTCCGGCGGGTACCAGCTGTTGACCTCGTCGATATAGTCCCAGAGTTCCGGATCGAGCCGGTCGGCATATCTGCCACGGCTCGCCGAATTGCCCGGGTTGCTGGCCACGGCCGTCAGAGCTCGGCGTAAAGCTGCGCCGCGTTCTCGAAGGTGAAGCGCAGCGGCACCGAGCCCTCGACCTGCCACACCTTCACCGTATCGCCGGCCATCAGCCGGCAGGCGTCCAGCGTGTTGGTGACGGCGCCGCCATAGAGACGGTTGGCGAGGTTGAGAATGCCGGTCTGGTGCATGGCCGCGCTCGCGCTGCCGCAGGCGTCCTTGACCAGAAGCACGCGAAACCCGCGCGCCACCGCGTCCTTCACCGTGGCGTCGATGCAGGCCTCGGTCCAGACGCCGGCGATCACCAGCCATTCGATGCCGGCGGCCTTAAGCTTGTCGCCAAAATCGTTCCTGCCGAAGGCGCTGGCTTCCTGCTTGATCAGCATGGCTTCGCCGTTTCGCGGCGCCACTTCGTGGCAGATCGCGGTTAGCGGATCGTCCTTGTCGGAAAAGGCAGACTTGCCGCTTTCGTCGACCGGGTGGAACGGCCGCGCCTCGGCCAGGTCGACGATATAGGCCCAGTGATAAAGCGGCACGAAATTCCGCCGCGCCGCTTCCTGCAGGCGCTGCACATTGGCGAGGATGTCGGCAAATCCCTCGACCAGATAGCGCTTGTCCTTGCGATGCTCCTCCTGGAGATCGATGAACACCGCGGCCACCGTGCCGCGTCGGATGGAAATGGGCGTTTTCATGCGGATCTTGCTGTCGATGCGTCGGCGCTACTTGTCAAGAAACTCATCCTCATAAGGAAACCGCGACAGCAGCTCGGTCCCCGTTTCGGTGATGAGAATCTCGTCCTCGAGCTTGACCCCCTCGCGTCCGCCTTTCTCGCCGATATAGCTTTCGACGCTCACCACCATGCCCGGCACGATGATGCCGTCGCGGCCATAGGTCTCGTAGTCCATTGCGTGGGCGATGAAGGGCGTCTCGCCATGCATGCCGACGCCGTGCATGACCGAGGTGTAGCGCTGGTCCACAAAACGGTCCGGGATCTTCCACGCCTTCTCGGCGATCTCGCGGAACGCCATGCCGGGCTTCACGATGCCGATATTGTGCTGCACCTGGTCATGCGCCATGCGGTAGAGCGATTTCTGGTAGGGCGTCGGCTTGCCCGGGCCGCAGCGGAAGGTGCGCGAGAAGTCGGAATAGTAGCCGTAGCAGCCGATCGTGTCGGTGTCGAGCGCGACCAGCTCGCCCGGCCTGATCTTGCGCCCGCTCGCCTCGTTGAACCACGGATTGGTGCGCTGCCCGGAGGTGAGCAGCCGGGTCTCGATGAATTCGCCGCCCTGGCGGATCACCTCGTGATACATGATGGCGAAGAGCTCGTTTTCGGAAACGCCGGGCTTGATCGCCTCGCGCACGGCGGCCACGGCCGCCTCGGCGCCGGCCATCGAAGCCTGCAGGCATTTCACTTCCTCCGGCGTCTTGACCGCGCGCACGGCCAGGATTTCGCCCTGGCAGTCCTTCACCTCGCAGCCGCGCCTTTCCAGTGCCAGCGCCTGCAGATGACTGCAGCGGTCGAGCCCGAGCTTCATCGAGCCGCCGCCGTGCTTCTTCAGGAGCTCGGTGATCTCTTCAGCGAACGGACCCGCGGTCTCGTCGTCGCGGCCGGAGACGGAGGACCAGACGAGCTTGGAGGGGCGCGCCTCGTCGATCGTGTCGAGCACCATCGAGACGTGGTAGCTCTGCGGATATTCGAACAGCACGACCGGCCCCTCGGTCGGGATGAAGAAGTAGCGCGTCGAGTTGCGCAGGAAATAGCCGAACATGTTGCGCGAGCCGGTCGCGTAGCGCTGGTTGTAGGGGTCGAACAGCACCACGCCGCCATAGCCCGCTTCGCGCATCCAGGCGCGCAGCTTGGCCAGCCGGCCCTTGCGCAGCGCATCGGCATCGATGAAGGACGGCTCGGTGTCGGAGAGCCACATGCCGCCGGCGGGATCGGCCGCCGCCGGATGGCGCATGCGGTCCTTGAAGTCCACATCCTCGGTGCTGTCGGGGTCGAAAACGACGATGCTCATCAAAAGGTCTCCTATTGCGGGGACCATAGCCGGCCAGGGTTTTGAGCTTGTGCGGTATTCCGCGTTTGTTGTGCCGGATGCCGCAAGGCAATGGGCAGTGTAGCGATCCTTCGCGCCCCCCTCTGTCCTGCCGGACATCTCCCCCACGAGGGGGGAGATCAGATGTCGCGCAGGGCTTCGCCAATTGTCGACGTTGAAAGAAGGGCGCGGCGCCGAGGCTGCCAATCTCCCCCCAAGTGGGGGAGATGGCCGGCAGGCCAGAGGGGGGCGCTGTCCCGCCAGCGTCTCATCGTGTCAGCGCGCACTGCACCTTAATGCCTTCGCATCGCCTTCGGCGCGTGCCCGTGCTCCTCGCGAAACGCCCTTGCGAAGCTCGACATCGAAGCAAACCCGCAAGCGAGCGCCACATCGCGCACCATCAGCTTCGAATGCGCGAGCAGATCGGCGGCGCGCTTCAGCCGCAGCCTCCGGTAATATCCATTGGGCGAGACATCGAGCTCAGCCCGGAAATTGCGCTCCAGCTTGTCGGGCGACACGCCGAGCCGTTCCGCCAGCTCCGCCATGCCGAGCCGCTCCTCGACCGCGTCCTCCATGATGGCGATTGCCGACAGCACGAGCTCGTTCTGCACGCCGGTGCGCAGCCTGAGCGGCATCAGCTTGCGGTCGACGGAGGACCGTAAAGGCGAGTGCACGAACCATTCGGCGACCCCCGCCGCGAGTTCGGCGCCGTAGTCGCGCGTGATGATTTCCAGCATCATGTCGAGGCTGCCGACGCCGCCTGCAGAGGTGAAACGCTTGCGGTCGATGACGAAGAGATCGCGCCGAAGCTCGATATCTGGAAAAGCTTCGGTGAAGGCGGCCTGGCTGGTCCAGTGCAAGGTGCAGGCATGCCCGTCGAGCAAGCCCGCGCGGGCGAGGAAGAAGGCGGCATCGGCGACAGCGCCGATATGCGCGCCGCCGCGCAGGCTTTTGCGGATCCAGCTCATCGCCTCGTCGGCCACGATATGGTCGGCATCGCCGCCCGAGCACACCACGATGCGGTCGACCTTCGGCGCGCCCGCGGCGGAAAAGCCGGGCTGGATGGCGACGCCGTTGGAGGCTTCGACCGTGCCGGGATCGGCGCCGACGATCACCCAGCGGTAGCACTCGCGCTTGGCAAGGATGTTGACGGCGCGCAGCGGCTCGATGACGGACGAAAACGCCATCATCGGAAAGCCGGGAAAGACCAGCACCGCGAAGGTGAGGGGAGCTCCGCCCGCCGCCTGTTTTTCCACGTTGCGTGAATTCATGGTTGGCGGCCGTAGCGCGGCAGGACGAAGGTTGCGGTCAACGGCGCGAGTTCGATACCGGCCGCCGCCTCCGGGTTAAGCCAGATCATCTCTTCGATCTCGGCCGCCAGGACCGGC
The DNA here is from genome assembly GCF_003997225.1 of Mesorhizobium sp. M2C.T.Ca.TU.002.02.1.1. Lineage (NCBI taxonomy): Bacteria > Pseudomonadati > Pseudomonadota > Alphaproteobacteria > Hyphomicrobiales > Phyllobacteriaceae > Mesorhizobium > Mesorhizobium sp. M2C.T.Ca.TU.002.02.1.1. The sequence goes on along the minus strand of NZ_RZTO01000513.1, from coordinate 316 downwards.
TCGCCAATGATGGAGAGTTCGAACAGCTCGGCCTCGACTTGGGTCTCCGGCTCGTTGGCGGCGGGAGCCGAGAACGAGCCGAGATGGAAGGCCGCGGCCGGATCGCTGGTGCCGCGCTTGCGCACCAGGAGCAGCCTGCCGCCCTCGTCGCGGATGACGGCGGCGGCGATGCGGATCGTCCTGGCCGGCACAGTTCTGGAATGGCTGGAAGTCACGATAGGCTGTTTCCCGGTGGCGGTTTTGGTGGCAGAGAGAGGTGAACTGTAGCTGGCCGCGCGGCCGGCTTGCAACGGAGAGATCAAGCGATGTTCGCAGC
>NZ_RZTO01000512.1:0-4545 GCF_003997225.1 Mesorhizobium sp. M2C.T.Ca.TU.002.02.1.1 | reverse complement strand
TGCCCAGCCAGGCGGCGATCGCCCGCATCGATGCCTATATGCAGCAGGGCGGCACGGTCCTGTTCGACACCCGAGACCAGTTCTCCAACGGCATCGGCGCCGGCTCGGCTAGCCCGGCGACCGAGCGGCTGCGCGACATCCTCGGCAATCTCAACGTGCCGCCGCTGGAGCCGGTGCCGTCCGACCACGTGCTGACAAAGTCCTTCTTCATCCTTCCGGAGTTTCCGGGCCGCTTCAACGGCAGCCCGCTCTGGGTCGAGGCCTCGCTCGACGCCAGCAACACCGAGAACCGCCCCGTGCGCACCGGCGACGGCGTCTCGCCGATCATGATCACCGCCAATGATTTCGCCGGCGCCTGGGCGATCGACGAGAACGGCGATCCGATGCTGCCGACCGTGCCGCCGGACCCGATGCAGCGTGTCTACGCGCTGCGCGCCGGGGTCAACATCATGATGTACATGCTGACCGGCAACTACAAATCCGATCAGGTGCATGTGCCCGTGCTGCTCGAACGGCTGGGGCAGTAGGTCATGAACTGGTCGATCTCTTTCGAACCGCTTCTCTCCTGGCCGCTCTTGGGCCTGCTCTTCGTGCCATTGCTCTTGCTGGCGCTGGTCGGCCTGTGGTTCCGCCAGCGCGGCTCGGCATTGCGCTTCATCGCGCTGCTCGCGCTTGCCGCGGCTTTGCTCAATCCCGTTTTCCTCGCCGAGGAGCGCGAGGCGCTGAAGAGCGTCGTCGCCCTCATCGTCGACCGCAGCCAGAGCCAGGACATCGGCGGCCGTACCAAACAGACCGACGAGGCGCTGGCGGGCCTTCAGCAGCGTCTTGCCCGCTTCAAGCAGTTCGATGTCCGCGTCGTCGAGGCCGGCAAGTCCGAAGCCGCCGACGAGCGCACCGAAACCAGGCTGTTCAGCGCGCTGGAGGGCGCCTTCCGCGACGTGCCGCCGTCGCGCATCGGCGGCGCGATCATGATCACCGACGGCGAGGTGCATGATGCGCCGGCCGGCACGCCGGAGTTCAACGCGCCGCTGCACGCGCTGATCACCGGCAACGAGCATGAGAAGGACCGCCGCATCCGCTTCGAGAACGCGCCGCGCTTCGGTCTCGTCGGCAAGCCGCTCGACATGACCTACCGCGTCATTTCGACGGAAGGCGATGGCGCTCCGGTGGATGTTCGCGTCTCGGTCAATGGCGAGCAGGTCTCGGTCGAGCACGCGACCGTCGGCCAGCCGATGAAGCTCTCGGTCACCATACCCAATGCCGGCCGCAACATCGTCCAGCTCGGCATCGACCGGGAACCCGGCGAACTGACCGACGCCAACAACCGGGCGATTGCCCTGGTCGACGGCATCCGCGAGAACCTGCGCGTGCTTCTGGTTTCCGGCGAGCCGCATGCCGGCGAGCGCACCTGGCGCAACCTTTTGAAGTCGGACGCATCGGTCGATCTCGTCCACTTCACCATCCTGCGCCCGCCGGAAAAGCAGGACGGCACGCCGATCAACGAATTGTCGCTGATCGCCTTCCCGACGCGCGAGCTGTTCGTCGAGAAGATCAAGGATTTCGACCTGATCATATTCGACCGCTACCAGCACCGCGACGTGCTGCCGATCCTCTATTACGACTACATCTCCGAATATGTCGAAAAGGGCGGCGCGCTGCTGATTGCGGCCGGCCCGGAATATGCCGGCGAAAACTCCATTGCCCGCACGCCGCTCAACGCCGCGCTGCCGGCCTTGCCGACCGGCGAGGTGGTGGACAAGGCCTTCTATCCGCGCCTGACCGATCTCGGCCAGCGCCATCCGGTGACGCGCGGGCTCGACGGCTCGGCAAGCGAGCCGCCGCATTGGAGCCGCTGGTTCCGCACCATCGGCGTCAAGAACCCGGAAGGCGAAGTGGTGATGAAGGGCGCCGACAACCGGCCCCTGCTCCTGCTCGACCGCAAGGGCGAAGGCCGTGTCGGCATGCTGCTCTCCGACCAGGGCTGGCTGTGGGCGCGCGGCTTCGAAGGCGGCGGCCCGCATGTCCAGCTCTACCGTCGCATCGCCCACTGGCTGATGAAGGAGCCGGAGCTGGAGGAGGAGCGGCTGACCGCCGACGGCCGCGGCATGGTGCTCGAAATCCGCCGCCAGACGATGAGCGACGATCCGGGTCCCGCCCAGGTGATCACGCCTTCGGGCAAGACCGTGACGGTGAAGCTCGAGAAAGCCGAGCCCGGCATCTTCACCGGCAGCCTGCGGACCAGCGAGATCGGCCTCTACCAGATCGCCAATGGCGATCTCACCGCGCTTGCCCATGTCGGCCCGATCAACGCGCCGGAATTCCAGGACGTGGTCTCGACCGAAAACCGGCTGAAGGCGCCGGCCGAGGCGACCGGCGGCAGCGTGCGGCGGCTGGCGCCGTCATCGACGCTCGCCAATCTCGCCGGCGGCGTGGCCTTACCGTCGATCGTGCCGGTCCGCTCCTCGGCGGCCGCTTCGGGCGACGATTGGATCGGCCTGCGCACGACCGACGACAGCACGCTCAAGGCCGTGTCGCGCGTGCCGCTGTTCGGCGGCTTCCTCGGCCTCGGCCTCTTGCTGCTCGCCATCGGTTCGATGTGGTATCGCGAAGGGCGGTGAGTGCCGCCTTCCCCTTCTCCCCTTGTGGGCCTGTTTCATAATTCCGAAGGTGCAAAATCACTTTGAAAGGTCCGGAACGGATTTCTAAGAAGTGGCTTTGATGGCCTGAGAAATGAACCGAGTTTCTTGCTAGACAGTCCTGTCCGAAACCACATTCTCGCGACGCCGGGCTCTTTTGACGTCCAAATGCCTTGGGTTGAATTACGCAACAGGCCCCTTGTGGGAGAAGGAAAGGCGCCGGCCCCTATTCTTCCGGCTCGGTCGTGAACAGTAGCGGATAGCCCTTGGCCTTGCCGGCATCGGTCGCGCGCGCCGCCTTGGTCTCGGCGACGTCGCGCGTGAACACGGCGACCACGCAGACGCCACGCGTATGCGCGGTGATCATGACGCGGTGCGCCTGATCCTCGCTGAGCTTGAATTCGCCCTTGAGCACCGTCACCACGAATTCGCGCGGCGTGAAATCGTCGTTGACGAGGATGACCTTGTAGAGCTTCGGCCGCTCGGTTTTCGGCTGCGTCTTGGTGCGGGGCTTGAGGACGGTTTCAGGCATCGGAATCCACCAGTGATGAACTGGGTTTTCGTTTCACTTTGTCACGCAGGAACGCGCACATCCATTTGCCCCGCGCGACGGCAACGGGGCCAAGGTGATGAAAACCTATGTGGGGAAGCGTCGCCTGCCGGTCAACGCCCCTGCCGCCCGGCCGTGCGCGACCTGCCGGGGCCACCCGATCCGCGCTCCAGGAGCGCGAAGAGCATCCAGGCAGCAAAGCCGATCATCGTCGCGCCGGTCAGCACGAGCAGAATCCAGGACTGCGCCGGCGTGATGTAATCGAAGCTTGAAGAGATCAGCGGCGCGAACAGCTCGGGCTCGGTCCTGCCGCTGGCGGGATCCGGCACGGGGCTTGCGGTAAAGATGATCAACGATCGCGCGGCGGCGGTGACGATCAGGCCGCCGAGTGTCAGCGAACGCATCAGGGACGAAAACCGCTTCTTCATGCGGATTGTCCTACAGCACCGGCATTGCAATCAGGTTAAGGGTCGCGCCAGGCGCGGCGGAAACTGTCGGTTGAGAAGGCTTCCGTCGCGCGTAAGCCGCTCCGGCCGAGATGGCCGGAACGGCTTTGCAAGATGATGCCGAAGCCTGGATCAGGTCTTCGGAGCGTCCTTCTTGTCGGTCTTCTTGACGACCTTCTTGGCAGCCTTCTTGTGCTTCTTGGCGGCCTTCTTGACGACTTTCTTCGCCGGCTTGGCGGTGGTGTCGGCCGGAGCGGTCGTGGTGGTCGCGGTCGAAGCAGCCGGAGCGGTGGTCGTCGTCTGGGCGTTGCCGAGAGCCGGCATCGCGAAGGCGAGAGCAACACCGAGGCCGAGGGCGGAGAGGATGGACTTCTTCATGGCTTCATTTCCTTTTTCTTGCAGGTCTGGATGAGCGTCACTGGTCGGGGTCGACCGGCGTCACTCCAAGCAGCTTCAAAGCGTTTGCGAGCATCCGGATTCCCTGTGCCTGCTTCTTGTTGGCGCAGAACCGGTTTCCCTTTCTTTGCAGTGCTTTCGCCGCGGTGACCTGCGTTGCCGCGGCATGGGTTTCGAGGGCTTCGTCAACCTGACGGCTCAGATTGGTGCAGCGCTCGGTCCGGGTTAGCGGGGCAACCTTTGCGATGGAGGCGCCGGCCGCGGCTGTGATGAGCGATATGCTGAGCAAAGCACCCATCACGCTGATCCAGAACCTCTGCATTGGTCTTGTCCGTTACTCCGAAACTTGCGTCGCAGCCGATGACCTGACCGCCACGGCACCGGTTATGGCCTTTAAATTTTTCACCAGTTTTTCCCGACTGTAGAATTTTGTTTCTGGATTGTTTCTGGGGAACCCGGACGGCGCGGAGATCGCGACCTCTGGCCAAGATGTGGCCCGAATTCTATCGTGTGAGAG
>NZ_RZTO01000511.1:0-4552 GCF_003997225.1 Mesorhizobium sp. M2C.T.Ca.TU.002.02.1.1 | reverse complement strand
CCTCGGAGAGATGCGTGAGCAGCACCGACATGTTGTCGGCGAAGGTGAAGTTCTCGCGCTTCAGATCCTCGGCGAAGGTTTCGAGCACCGAATAGGCGCGCATGCCGAAGGCCGGCTCGCGGATTTCCTCGCCGGGGATCTCCGGCACGCCGCGCGTGCCGAGCAGCACCATGATCTCGCCGACGCGCATCTGGTATTCGGCGACGACCGTGCCGTGCACCTTGATCTGGTAGCTTTTCGGCGGGATGGCGAAGTCGTCGGCGACGCGCACCTCCGGCACGACGAAGCCGTATTGCTGGGCGAATTTCTTGCGCATCTTCGACATGCGGAACACCAGCTCCTGATGCGCCACCATCAGCCTGGTCGAAAGCTGCTTGCCGATCAGAAGCTCGATCTCGGCGGTGACCAGCGAGGCCTTGACCGAGTTCTTCTCCTCCTCGACCTTGTTGGCCTTCTCCTGCGTCTTCAGGGCCTCGGCGGCAGCGCGCTCGCGGCTCTGGCGGAGCGGGATGATATAGCCGAGGCCGGCCATGCCGCCGGCAAGCGCGAAGAAGGGGAACAGCGGCAGGCCGGGCATCAGGCCGAGGATGACCAGCAGCGAGGCCGCGACGTAGAGCGCGCGCGGGTGCGCGCCGAGCTGGCCGAACACGGCCTGGTTGGCCGAGCCGCGCGTGCCGCCCTTGGAGACGAGCATGCCGGCGGCGAGCGAAACGATGAGGGCCGGGATCTGGGTGACGAGACCGTCGCCGACCGACAGCTTGATGAAGACGTCGGCCGCCTGGCCGAGGCCCATGCCGTGGCGCAGATAGCCGATGGCGATGCCGCCGACGATGTTGATGGCGGTGATGATGAGGCCGGCGATGGCGTCGCCGCGCACGAATTTGGACGCACCGTCCATCGAGCCGAAGAAGGAGGATTCTTCCTCCAGCTCGCGGCGGCGCAGCTGTGCCGTCTTCTCGTCGATCATGCCGGCGGAAAGGTCGGCGTCGATCGACATCTGCTTGCCGGGGATGGCGTCGAGGGTGAAGCGCGCGCCGACTTCGGCGATACGGGTCGCGCCCTTGGTGATGACGATGAAGTTCACCACGATCAGGATCATGAAGACGATCAGGCCGATGACGAAGTCGCTCGACATCACCAGCTTGGAGAAGCCGGAGATGACATAGCCGGCGGCATGCGTGCCCTCGTTGCCATGCGACAGGATCATGCGCGTGGTGGCGATGTTGAGCGAGAGCCGCAGCATGGTTGCGATCAGCAGCACGGTCGGGAAGGACGAGAAATCGAGCGGCCGCTGGATCCACAGCGCCACCATCAGGATCAGCACCGAAAGCGCGATCGAGAAAGCGAGGCCGATATCGATGAGGAAGGCCGGGATCGGCAGGAACAGCACCGCCAGGATGACGACGATGCCCAGCGCGAAAAAGACGTCGCGGCCGTTCTTCGCCACCAGGCCGGACGGGAGTGTTTCGCTGATCGCCATGTCGTCCCCAAATCAAGACCCGCCACGCACAGGGCAGGCCCTCGACCGTAATCCTCCAAGCTTGCGCGAAGGTGGGAGAGTGGCGAAGTGGGTTTTCAGGCCTTTACCGCCTCCGTCGTCGCGACGGCGACCAGCCAGCGCCGCACGGCGCGTTCCTCCTCGGCGGAGAGGCCGGCGGTCAGCTCGCCTTCGAGCTTGTAGACGCGTTCCCGGCATTTCTTCAGCAAGGCGCGGCCGCTGTCCGAAAGGTCGAGGTGCTGGATGCGGCCGTGGACGGCGTGCGGCCGACGGACGAGGGAGCCGGCCTTTTCCAGATTGCCGACGATCACGCTCACCGTCTGCGGCGTCAGCACGGCCAGCCGGGCCAGGTCCGCGTTGGACAGGCCGGGATAGGCCGAGATCATGGTGAGGGCCGCGAACTGCGCCTGCGTCACGCCGAATTCATCCAGCGCCCGCTCCACCTTCAGGCGATAGGCGCCAGCCGCCTGTCGCAGCAGATAGCCCAGATAGCCTTGCTCGCCGCGCTTGCCTTCACCGGCGGACGGAATGGAGGGATTCCCCTTGCGCATAATATCAGTGCTCTTATATGTTGTTCGTGCTCTGATATTATCGCATCAAGGGACGAAAGACGATGGGCTATCGTATTTTTCTTGCGGGCGCCTCGGGCGCGATCGGCCGCCGGCTGGTGCCGCAACTGGTGGCTGCCGGGCATCAGGTGACGGCGACGACGCGCCAGGCGGCAAGAGCCGAGGACCTTCGCGCGCTCGGCGCCGATCCGGTGGTGGTCGACGTGTTCGATGCCAACGCGCTGCGCGCGGCGGTCGTGGCGGCGAAGCCCGAGATCGTCATTCATCAGCTCACAGACCTGCCGGCAGGGCTCGATCCGTCCAAGATGGCTGAGGCAACCACCCGCAACGCCCGCATCCGTGACGAAGGAACCCGCAACCTCGTCGAAGCGGCCAAGGCTGCCGGGGCCAAACGGCTGATCGCGCAGAGCATCGCCTGGGTCTATGCGCCGGGCGCAGAGCCGCATGCCGAGACGGATCCGCTGGACAGTGGTGCGGAAGGCGGCCGTGCCGTCAGCGTCGGCGGCGTCATCGCGCTGGAGAAACATGTGCTCGGCGCCTCGCCGATCACCGGCATCGTGCTGCGCTACGGCCATCTCTACGGTCCAGGCACCGGCACGGAAACCGCCGCGGAGCCGGCCGTCCACGTCGACGCCGCCGCTTATGCGGCGCTGCTTGCCGTCGAGCGCGGAACGCAGGGCGCCTTCAATGTCGCGGAGCCGAACGGCCGGATCACGACCGACAAGGCCGTCACCGAACTCGGCTGGCACGCCGGCTTTCGCCTGGCCGAGTAAGAGAAGGAGCCGCCGTCATGATCGAAGACGTTTCTTCACGCAGCCTTACGCTGGTCGGCATCGCCGCCATCGCTGCCGGGTTGCTTGGCATGGCCCTTGTCCAGAACAACAGGGCAATCACCGCTACAGGTGAAATGGACGCGCATATCCACATGATGGGGGCCGATGCCGGGAAAGGGGTGGCGGCGCGTCCGACCACCACGGTGAAGCCGCTGTCCTGCGAAAAACTGCCGAATGTGCCTGGGCGTTCGATCACCACGGCGCTGGTCGAATTCCCGCCCAATGCCTACACGCCGCAACACCGTCATCCGGGCTCCGTCACGGCCTTTGTCATCAAGGGAGCGCTGCGCTCGCAGATGGAAGGCGAACCGGCCGTCACCTACACTCAGAGCCAGACCTGGTTCGAACCGCCGGGCGCGATCCATTCTTTCGCCGAGAACGCCAGCGCCACCGAGCCGGCCGAGCTGCTGGCGACCTTCGTCGCGGAAGATGATTGCGGCCCTCTCGCCATTCCCGTACCTGACTAAGTCTATCTCCTTGGTCGCACGACAAGTCTTGTTTAAGGCTAATTCGCGCAACGCCAAAATGGCGCCACAAGCGGTCGGCATTGCGGTTGCCACGCATAGCCGCCGCGCGTATCAGGCACGGCAGCTGTTTTCCTTTCGCATACCGGCGAGCCGTTCCGTTGCCTGCCAGAAACGACCCACAAGTCTACGCCCGCCGGCTTCGCGCGGTGCTGATCAGCTCGATCCCCGTGCTCGAGGCGCGCGGCATCGTGATCGTGCTGATGGCCGGCATGGTCGGCGCCATCGCGGGCGCGCTGGTCACCGGCATGAGCGCGCTGGTGCAAAGCATGCACTGGCTGCTGTTCGACGTGCAGCCGGGCGGGCGGCTTTCGGCGATGTTCTCGCTCGCCGACCCGGTGCAGGCGATGTTCCCGGCGATCGGTGGCCTGCTGCTCGGGCTTTCCGTCATATGGCTCAGAAAGCGCAAGTTCCGCACGCCGGTCGATCCGATCGAGGCCAACGCGCTCTATGGCGGGCGCATGTCGCTCACCGACACGTTGATCATCGTGGCGCAGACGATGATCTCCAGCGGCTTCGGCGCCTCGGTCGGCTTGGAAGCCGGCTACACGCAGATCGGCTCCGGCATAGCTTCCCGGCTTGCCCGCGCCTTCCACCTGCGCCGCAATGACGTGCGCATGCTGGTCGGCTGCGGCGCGGCCGGTGCGATCGCCGCCGCCTTCGACGCGCCGCTGACCGGCGCCTTCTACGGTTTCGAGCTGGTCATCGGCATCTACTCCGTCGCCAATGTGGCGCCGGTGATGACGGCGGCAATCGCCGCCTCACTGACGGCGGAAATGTTCGGCGGGGTGCCGTTCCCGCTGGAATTGTCGGGTTTGCCGAATCTGACCGCCAGCGAATATGTGCCGTTCCTGCTTCTGGGACTGCTCGGCGGGGCAGCCTCTATCGCCATCATGCATCTGGTGAGCATTGTCGAGCGCGTCTTCGTGCGGCTGTCGATCGACGCGTCGGTCAGGCCTTTCATCGGCGGCATCTTCGTCGGTCTGCTCGGGCTGGTCACGCCGCAGGTGCTCTCCAGCGGCCACGGCGCGCTGCACCGCGAGTTCGCCATGAACTACGCGCTGCCGGTGGTGGCGAGCGTCTTCGTGCTGAAGCTGGCGGCCTCGGCCATCTCGCTCGGCTCCGGCT
>NZ_RZTO01000510.1:0-4553 GCF_003997225.1 Mesorhizobium sp. M2C.T.Ca.TU.002.02.1.1 | reverse complement strand
GGCTCGCACAACGCGGTGCTGTCCGGCATGCTGGCGGCCGAGCATGTGGCCGAGGCGATCGCCGGCGGCCGCGCCAATGACGAGCTTGCGTCCTACGAAGAAGCCTGGCGCGGCAGCGACATCGGCAAGGACTTGAGGAAGGTCCGCAACGTCAAGCCGTTGTGGTCGCGCTTCGGCACCATCGTCGGCGTCGGCATCGGCGGCCTCGACATGTGGCTGAACACGCTGTTCGGCTTCTCGCCCTTCGGCACGCTGAAGCACGGCAAGGCCGATTATGCGACGCTCGAGCCGGCCTCCAAGCATCAGAAGATTGCCTATCTGAAGCCGGATGGCGTGCTGACTTTCGATCGTCTCTCCTCGGTGTTCCTCTCCAACACCAACCATGAGGAAAACGAGCCGGTACATCTGATCGTCGGCGACATGGCGTTGCAGCAGCGTTCGGAGCACGATGTCTTTGCCGGTCCGTCGACCCGCTATTGCCCGGCAGGTGTCTATGAATGGGTGGACAAGGACGGTAACGCCGCCGCCGATCCGTCGGCCAAGGACGTGCGCTTCGTCATCAACGCGCAGAACTGCGTGCACTGCAAGACCTGCGACATCAAGGACCCGAACCAGAACATCAACTGGGTGCCGCCACAAGGCGGCGAGGGGCCGGTCTACCAAGGCATGTGAGCCGCTCCGGCCGAGCCGTCTCGACGGTCGCTCCAGCAAAAGCCGACGAGGCGCTCCTCGGGTCGGCTGCCATCGCGCGGTTCCGGCCGGCCAGCTCCCGAGCTTGAAATTGCAGCCGGCTTATAGTTCCTTCTCTGCGGATAAGGAGCAAGTGGGCCATGCGCCTGACGGTTCTTACATGCCTCATTATGCTCGGCGGCCTGTGCGGCGGCGCCCCGGAGGCCTTGGCCGGCACCAAGGTGCTGGTCACGACGCGCAGCTATGACATCGCCGGCGCGACGGGCGCCGTGCTGGTCGAAGCGATGAACCGTAAAGGTCCCAAGCACGGCTTCATGACCCGAGCCATCGCCGACACCAGCTACGTCGTGAACTGGAAGCTGGACGTGGATCGCGTCGACGGGGTCTGCAGGTTGCGGGGCGCCGACGGAACGATGGAGCTCACCTACACTTTTCCTCGCCTGGCTTCGCCGCCGAAGCCCGAGCTCGAGCGGCGCTGGCGGCGCTTCCTCGCCGGCGTCCACGCTCATGAGCACCACCACGGCCGCATCGCCAAGGCCATGATGCGCGCCACCGACAAGTCCATTGCCGGCCTTAAGCTTGCCGACAATTGGTTCTGCACCGCCACTCACCGCGAGGCCAGGCGCCGGATCGACTCCGTCTACGCGCAATATGAAGCGAAACAGAACGCCTTCGATGCGCGCGAGCATCGCGACGGCGGCCATGTCGACCGGCTGGTCAATGCGTTGATGGGGACGAACTGAAGCTTCAGTCGTTCGCTTAAGAAACGGAGCGTCAACCCTGCGGTCTGTCCGGCGCCTCGTTCGCCGCCAGCGCCGACTTGTGCTCGTCCCCGGGCGCATCGCTGGCGGGCGGCAGCGTGAATTCGATCAGCACCGGCAGATGATCGGAGCCGGTATCCTCCAGTCGGGCCGACGACAGGATCGTCACTCCGCCCTTGCTGAACACCTGGTCGATCGGCAGGCCCGCATAGCGGCGCAGGAAGTCGGGCAGCGTGCGGTGGATCCAGGTCGGGCCGGCCGACGGCATCAGGGTCATGCCGCTGAGCCGCGCCACCCGACGCACCGCCGCGCTCCACGGCACGGCGTTGCAATCGCCGGCCATGATGGCGGTCTCACCGAGGCCGGCCAGCGGTTCCGCCAGTTCACCGATCTGCCAATATTGCTCCTTCGGCCACGGCCAGCTCAGATGGATCGCGGCGACGTCGACCGGAACGCCGTTGAAGTCGATCGTGGCGGTGGCCATCGCGCCGCGCGGCTCGCAACGCGGCGCTGTGCCGGCGGCGAAGGGACGGCGCGAGAGCAGCGCCACGCCGAATATGCCGTTGGGATAGTCGCAAAGGATGCGATAGGGGTAAGCGCCGGCAATATAGCCGAGCTCCTTCGACCACATGCCGGACACTTCGTCGAGCGTGATGACGTCTGGATTGGTCCGGCCGATCAGCGACAGCACCTTCTTCGGCGTCGGATTGTTGAAGCGCAGGTTCATCTGCAGCAGGCTGTAGACGATCCGGTCGGCCGGTTTCGCGATTGCCTGCTGCGTCGGCAATTTGGGCAGCGCGCTCGTCGTCGTGGCGAAGCAGACGATGGCGAAGACCAGCGCCGCGACGGCCTGCAGCCTATAGGGACCGGCAAGCAGCGCCAGCGCAAGCAAGGCCGCAAGCACGCTCAGATGCATGCGGAAATGCGAGAAGGAATCGAAGGCCGGATGCAGCGCCCCGAAGAACCCGGCCAGCAACGCGGCCGAGCATGCCATCATCGCCAGGAATGTGAGCTGAGCCATCATGCTCAAGCGCGCACCGCCCGTAGTCATCTGCTCCGACCCGCCCGGGACATTTCACCGTTTCACGGAACGCCGAAAGGCCCTGTCTCCTTGTTCTGACGCTATTTCGAACGAAAAACCGCTCGCATTTTCCTGAATTGCTCCAATTCCGCTTTGACCGCTTATCGGCCAAATTGCAGCTCAAGCAAGACGACGGATTGCCTCGCCGGCAGCTGGCCGGGACGCCTCTACTGGAACGCCGTCTCCGAAAAGCTTCTGAGCTTGCGCGAATGCAGCCGCTCCATCGGCATTTCGGCCAGCTTCTCCATCGCCCTGATGCCGATGGTGAGATGCTGCGCCACCTGTCGCTTGTAGAACTCGGTCGCCATGCCGGGCAGCTTCAATTCGCCATGCAGCGGCTTGTCGGAGACGCACAGCAGCGTCCCATAGGGCACGCGGAAGCGGAAGCCATTGGCGGCGATGGTGGCCGATTCCATGTCGAGCGCGATGGCCCGCGACTGCGACAGGCGTTGCACCGGTCCGCGCTGGTCGCGCAGTTCCCAGTTGCGATTGTCGATGGTGGCGACGGTGCCCGTGCGCATGATGCGCTTGAGGTCGTAGCCGGAAAGGCCGGTGACCTCGGCGACCGCTTCTTGCAGCGCCACCTGGATCTCGGCCAGCGGCGGGATCGGCACCCAGACGGGCAGGTCGTCGTCCAGCACATGGTCCTCGCGCACATAGGCATGCGCCAGCACATAGTCGCCCAACGCCTGCGTGTTGCGCAGGCCCGCGCAATGGCCGAGCATGACCCAGGCATGCGGCCTCAGCACCGCGATATGGTCGGTGATCGTCTTGGCGTTGGACGGGCCGACGCCGATATTGACCATGGTGATGCCGCCGTGGCCGGGCTTCTTCAGGTGGTAGGCCGGCATCTGCGGCAGGCGCTGCGGCGGCATGCCTTCGCTCGGCGCGCCGGCACTCGCCTTGGTCACGACGTTGCCCGGCTCGACGAATTCGCTATAGCCGCCTCCACCGCTCTCCATCAATTCGCGGGCGCGCGCCACGAATTCGTCGATATAGAACTGGTAATTGGTGAACAGCACGAAATTCTGGAAATGCTGCGGGCTGGTCGCGGTGTAATGCGTCATGCGGTGCAGCGAATAGTCGATGCGCTGCGCGGTGAACGGCGCCAGCGGCCGCGGCTCGCCGAACGCCACCTCGAAGGTACCGTTGGCGATCTGGTCGTCGGTTCCGTCGAGATCCGGCACGTCGAACAGGTCGCGGATCGGCCGCTTGATGCGCTCGGCGGCGGCGCCGTCGACATAGGTGCCTTCCAGGAAGGCGAAATGCAGCGGGATCGGCGTGGTCGACTCCGACACGGTCACCTGCACACCGTGATTGCGCATGATCAGCCGTAGCTGCTCGATGAGATAGTTCTCGAACAGTTGCGGCTGGGTGACGGTGGTGGCGAAATGACCGGGCGTCGGCATATGGCCATAGGCCTGGCGCGAGTCGACCTGGCTGAACGAGGTCGTGGTGACGCCGATCTGCGGATAGAAGGCCCGGTAGCGCTTGCTCTCGTCGCCGCCCGCGGCAAGGGCCGCGAAGGAATCGCGCAGGAACTTGGTGTTGCGGTCGTAGAGCGTCTGGAGCGCCGCGACGGCCTTCTTGGCGTCGTGGAACTCCTGCTTGCCGAACGGCTCCGGCATGACGACCGATTCGATGGCTTGAGGGTAGATTCGCTTTTCCATGGCTCAATATAGAGACTTGGAAGAGCGGTTGGGAGGGGGAGGCGGGCGTCAAGCCGCCGCACGCGTCGTTTTTCTTCGGTGCGTTACCCGCGCTGCAGGCTGATCAGGAGCACGAATCCCACGCTGGTGTTCTTGTGCGCCGGCGCCTCGATCGTGTGGCCCGTATCGGCCCGTATCGTCGGCACCGCCAGCACCGGCGCGGCCAGCAGCATCAGGATGAGCGTCGCCCGCGGCAGCAGCCTGAGGATATTCGTTGCGGTGGCGGCGATGCGGTTCATTTTGGTGGTGTTCCGATTTTCAACTTGGTCGATTTTCAGCTTTGTCGTTTCGGCGTGTCACGAGGTTCACGGA
>NZ_RZTO01000050.1:0-14543 GCF_003997225.1 Mesorhizobium sp. M2C.T.Ca.TU.002.02.1.1 | reverse complement strand
GTAGGGCGCCGCGCGCCGATTTAGCATTCAGGGATGCCGCTGGCATGCAACGACGCAGGTTGGCACGACGCTCTACCTCCCCTCGATGAGGAGGTCGGCGCGAAGCGCTGGGCGGGGTGAAGCGCCGACGTCAGCTAGTTAATACTCGCCGTATGCGCCGGCTCAACCTGCTTGATATCCGTCGTGTACGGCACGCGATATCCGTTCGCCGCCAGCCACTCGATCGCGGCTTTCGGCTCGTCGGTCTGGATGATCGTCGCGCCACGGTCGACCCAGAAACCCCAGGCTTCGCGCGGCAGGCTGGCGGCGACGGCGAGCTCGTCGCCGCGGCCGCCGGCGAGGAAGCCGCCGGGCCTGTTGACGATGGCGTAGGTGTCGGCCCAGAGATGCCAGTCGCCGCGCGCCGCTTCCGCCCGCATGCGATTGCCGAACAGCGGGCCGCCGGTCGACGTCAGCGTCTCGGCGCCGTTGCGCCAGTTGATCAATTCGATGGCGCGCGGCGCGAAGGCCTTCTCGACCTCGCCGGCGAAAACGGCGTCATGCACGGCATCGTCGGCCAGGATCGGCATGAACTGGAAGCCGCCACCGGCCTTGGCAAGCACTGCCTTGGCGGCATCGATGCGCTGGCTGTTCCAGAGGTTCTCCTTGACGATCACCTGGCCGGCCATGCCGAGATCGCGCGCCACCGCGATCATGGCGGGCAGGTCGGTTACCTCCAGCTTGTTGTCGAGGTTGATCAGGATTCTGTCCCTTGTCGTCAGCAGCATCTCGCGCAGCGTCGACACCGTCTCGTTGGTGACGGCGCCCGTGCCCTCGATAACCAGCCGGCATTTCTGCAACTCGGCAAGCGTGTATTTGACGACTTCGCCCTTGCAGGTGGTGGTGCGGTCGAGCCAGCTGTCATGCATGATGACGAACGCGCCGTCTTTCGCGCGCCTGACGTCGACCTCGACGATCTCGGCGCCGATCGCGATCGAACCCTCGACCGCGGCCAGCGAATTCTCGGCGTAAAGCGTCTTGCCGGCCTGCATGCTGCCGGCGCGATGGGCGGCGATCATCACATGGTCGCGCCACTGGTTGGCATGTTCGAAACGATCGAGGATTTGGGCGGCACGTGTCTCGCCGGCTAAGCTTTGGCTAGAGACGGCGGCAAAAGCTGCGGACAGAAGAAGGCTCAGCCAGAGTGTTCGCATCGGGGAATCGCTCCGTTCCGGGTTGGGACCCGGTTAGGCGATGCCCATGACAGTGCGGTGAACGAAGCCGGCTAGTTGTTTCGCATCAAGGTCCGTCAAATCCTCTTCGCTAGGCGGCGGAACCAGGCCAACGCCGGCATTTCGACGAAGCGCCAGGTGAACCACGACGCGACGATGACGGCGACCAGCATGGCGACCAGAGCCGCGAAGCCGATCCAGGGAGAGCCGGCGCCGAAGCCGATCGCTTGGTCGCCGCGCAGCATCAGGTCGCCGACGATGCCGAGCCCGAGCTTGCGCTCGATCAGGCCGCCGACATTGATCATGCGGGCCTGAACGAAGATGTGGACCATGTAGATCGAATAGGAGAGCGAGCCCAGCAGCAGCATCGGCCGGCTGCGCAGCAGGGCGCTGACCAGGCCGCCTTCATGCGCGAAAAGATAAAGCGCCAGCGCGAAGACGACCGGCGCCGCGATGCCAAGGTCGTTGGCGCCGGCGATGGAGACGAACAGCGCGATCCCCGCGATCATCGCCAGCTCCGCCAGTGTCCAGGCCAGGCGCCCTGCCCCGCCGCTCAATGCCTGTCGCGCCTCTGCAATGGAATCATGCTGAAACCAGGCAAGCAAAGCGCCGAGCGAGAAGCCGTAAAGGCAGCGGATGAAACCGAAATCGAAGGACACGTCCATATGACGGGTCGAGACCGCGAGCAGGAAAAGCGGCGCCGTCACCGTGGCGGCGACCAGCCATATCCAGGCGCGCTGGCCGGCGGTGAAGACAACGGCGGCAAACAGCAGATAGGTGAAGAACTCGGCCGAGATGCTCCAGCTCGGCGCGTTCCAGCTCAGATGATCCTCGACGCCCATGCCCTGCAAAAGGAACAGGTTGGCGACGAGGCTTTTCAGGTCGAAACCGGCGGTGAAGGGTGCCGGACCCGCTCCGTGCAGCGCCGGGAGGACGAGCCGCACCGCCTCGAAGCCGGCGAAAGCGGCAAGCATCAGGAGATGCAGCGGGTAGATGCGGCCGAAGCGCACCAGCGCGAAGCGCGCAAGATCGTCCTGCTCGTTCAGGCGGCTGCCATAGGCGCTGGCGATGACAAAGCCGGAGAGCACGAAGAAGAAATCGACAAACAGATAGGAGCCGCCGACAAAGGCGTTTTGCGAAATCACCGACGTGGTCGGGAAGTGGAACAGCGCCACCAGCAGCGCGCAGATGCCGCGCCAGGAATCCAGCACCAGGAAGCGCTCGCCGGCCATCGTGCCGACACGGGTCGCCGCGTTTGCGGGCGCAAGGTTGAGCAGAGCCGTCTCAGCCATAATGATACAGATCCTGTGTTGTCGTGGCACTCGCCGAGCGCCGCTTCCTTTCCGCAAGCTGTGACTGGCATGTTGCGTGCCGCTTCTGTAGTTGTGGCTGCCCCGATGCAAACCGAGGACCCGTAATGGCGAACAAAGAGATCGACCACGCCTTCACCGCCCGCTCCAAGACGGGCGCGTCGCTCGAGCCGACCTATGCCGGCGCGCTGTCGTTCATGCGGCGCAAATACACGAAGGACGTGAAGGGCGCGGACGCCGTCGTGTGGGGTGTTCCCTTCGACGCCGCCGTCACCAACCGGCCGGGCGCCCGCTTCGGGCCGCAGGCGATCCGCCGCGCCTCGGCGATCCTCGATAACGACCCGCAATATCCGTTCTCTCGCGATCTCTTCGAGCACCTCTCGGTGATCGACTACGGCGATTGCCTGCTCGACAGCGGCAATCATCAGAAGACGCCCGGCACCATCGAACGCGAGGCGGCCAAGATCCTGAAATCAGGCGCTTTCCTTTTGACGCTCGGCGGCGACCATTTCATCACCTGGCCGCTGCTCAGGGCGCATGCCGCGATCCACGGACCTTTGGCGCTGGTGCAGTTCGACGCGCATCAGGACACCTGGCCGGATGATGGCAAGCGCATCGACCACGGCTCCTTCGTCGCGCGTGCGGTGAAGGAAGGGATCATCGACCCCGACCGCTCGATCCAGATCGGCATCCGCACCCACGCGCCCGACAGTTTCGGCATCAAGATCCTCTACGGCCACGAGGTCGAGGAAATGCGCGCCTCCGACATCGCTTATGCGATCGTGGAGCGCACCGGCGGGAAGAAAACCTACCTCACCTTCGACATCGATTGCCTCGACCCTGCCTTCGCGCCCGGAACGGGCACGCCCGTCGCCGGAGGGCCGTCCTCCGCAAAGATGCTGTCGACGCTGCGCCAGCTCGGCCAGATCGACATCGTCGGCGCCGACATCGTCGAGGTTGCGCCGGCTTACGATCATGCCGATATAACGGCGATCGCCGGATCGATCATCGCCATGCATTATCTCGGCTTGCTGGCGGAACGAAAGGCACGGGCGGAAGAGTTGAACAACGGCAATCATGCCGCGATAAATCATGCTCACGGCATATGACATTGGAATCGCAGGGAATTTGGTAAGCGATGAAACCGAAAATCTTCATTGACGGCGAACACGGCACGACGGGCCTGCAGATCAGGGCGCTGCTGGCCGACCGTGGCGACCTGGAGATCATCTCGATTCCGACCGAGCGCCGCAAGGAGACTGCCGCCCGCGCCGAATTCCTCAACGCGGCCGACGTCGCGATCCTTTGCCTGCCGGATGCGGCGGCGAAGGAAAGCGTGTCGCTGATCACAAACGAAACCACCAAGGTGATCGACGCTTCGACCGCGCATCGCGTCGCCGAGGGCTGGGAATATGGCTTTGCCGAAATGGACAAGGACCAGGCGAGGAAGATCGCCAGCGCGAAGCGCATCGCCAATCCGGGCTGCTGGCCGCAGGGCCCGATCGCGACGCTGCGGCCGCTGGTCTCCGCCGGCCTGCTGCCGGCCGATTTTCCGGTCACCGTCAACGGCATCTCCGGCTATTCCGGCGGCGGCCGGCCGATGATCGAGGATTATGTCGGCAAGGGCGAGGACGCGCCCGAGTTCCTGCCCTACGGGCTGACGCTGCAGCACAAGCATGTGCCGGAGCTGCGCACCTATGCGAGGCTGTCGCACGATCCGATCATGCAGCCGGCAGTGGGAAATTTCGCGCAGGGCATGATCACCGTGGTGCCGTTGCAGCTCGGCGGTCTCGACCGCGTGCCGACCGGCGCCGAGCTTCATGCGGCGATCGCCGACCATTACGCGTCGATCGACGGCGGCGTGGTCGAGGTCGCGCCCTACACGCATATGGAGCGCATCCCGGAGATCGATCCGGAGATCTATAACGGCACCAACCGGATGAAGGTCTATGTGTTCGCCAATGACGAGAGGGCGCAGGCGCTGCTGATGGCCGTCTACGACAATCTCGGCAAGGGCGCGTCTGGCGCCGCGGTGCAGAATCTCGACCTGATGCTCGGCATCAAGCACTGAGTGGTCATGCAGGCATTCCCTGAGCGCTGGAAGGTCAGCGCTCCCGAACTCATTGCAGAGACCTTTTCCAGCAGGATCTGGAAGGTAACGCGAGAGGATGGTTCGCCGGCGATCGTCAAGGACCTGAAACCCTTCGACGACGTCGCGGACGAGTTGCGCGGCGAGCATTATCTCGCCTGGCGGCGGGGCGAAGGCGCCGTACGGCTGCTCGGCCGCGACGGTCATCGCATGCTGCTCGAGTATGCCGGCGACAGGCTGCTCTCCGAGCATCTTGCGGAGCATGGCGACGATGCCGCGACCGCGATTGCAGCTGGCGTGATGGCGAAGCTGCTGTCGTCGTCCGAGCACACGCCTCCACCCAACCTGCAGCCGCTGCGGGAACGGTATGTGAGCTTGTTCCGGGTGGCCAAGGCCGACCGGACCGCCGGACGAACCGGCCTCTATGTCCACGCAGCGGACATCGCCGAGCGGCTGCTAGCCGATCAGCACGAGATCAAGCCGCTGCACGGCGACCTGCATCACGACAACATCCTCTCCGGCCCGCGCGGCTGGCTGGCGATCGACCCCAAGGGTGTGCTCGGCGACCCCGGCTTCGATGCGGCGAACATGTTCTACAATCCGCTCGACCGCGACGATCTCTGCCTCGATCCACGCCGAATCGAGCATATGGCCGACATATTCGGAGAGACGCTCGGGCAGTCGCCGCGCGCCATCCTCGACCATGCGATCGCCTATGGCTGCCTGTCGGCCGCATGGCATCGCGAGGACAAGAACGCGGTCGACGAGAACCGCGAATTGGCCGTCGTTGAGGCCATTCGAAAGGTTGGCTCGCGATGCTGAAGGCCGGCCGTCAGCTTCTGACGTTTATCTCGGTCGGCAGCGGATAAGCGCTCTTGGTGCCGCGCCAATGCGCGGTGGCGAAGCCGAGCAACAGAATCGCGATGGCCTGATGCGTCAGCGCCATGTGCAACGGCACCTGCATCAAGAGCGTGCCGATGCCGATCGAGGCCTGGACGACCACCAGCGCGAACAGAAGCGTGGCGCGGCGGGCATGGGTGGTGCCGGGCTGGCGCCGCCACGTCGCGATCATATGCCAGAGCGCCACGACAAAGACCGTATAGGCGCCGATGCGATGCACGAACTGTACAGTCTTCGGGTTCTCGAAGAAATTCAGCCAGGCGGGCTTCAAGAGAAGCAGATCGGACGGGATCACGCTTCCATCCATCAGCGGCCATGTGTTGTAGGAAAGCCCGGCGTGAAGGCCGGCGACCAGGCCGCCGAGATAAATCTGGATCAGCGCCAGAAGCACGGTGCCGTAGCGCGTGTACTGGTTGATGATCTTGCGGCCCTGCTCGCCTTCCTTCTTCAGCGATTCCAGCGATGGGATGACCGAGGTCATCAGCTGCATGATGATGGAGGCGGAGATGTAGGGCATGATGCCCAGCGCGAAGATCGCCATGCGCTGCACGGCGCCGCCGGCGAACATGTTGAACATGCCAAGCACGCCCTTGCTCTGCGAGGAGAAGGCCTGGGCGAAAGCGTCGGGATTTATGCCGGGAAGCGGGATATAGGTGCCGAGGCGGTAGACGAGCAGCGCGCCGATGGTGAACCAGATGCGCTTCTTGAGATCCTCGGCCTTGGCGAAGGCCGCGAAATTCAGATTGGAGGCTAGTTGTTCAGCAGCCGAAGCCATGCCTGATTCTCCGCTAGAGCATGCCGAAAAGTGTGGAGCGGTTTCCGGACGAGATCATGCTCTACTTCTTTGATTTCCATGTCACGCTCGATGCCCGCAGCTCAGGCGGCGCGTGTCACCGAAGCTCACGAGATAAGCTCCGGACCGTAAACATGCAAGCGGCCGCGTTGACGCGGCCGCCCAATTCACCAGATCAAAGCGCGGTTCGACGGAAAATGCGAAATCATCCCGATCGGCCGCGCTTCAAATCGCCGTTACTCGGCGGTGGCCGCTTCCGGCAGCTTCACCGAACCGCCGGCCTTCTCGATCTTCTCGATCGCGGCCTTGGAGGCGCCGGCCACGTCGAAGGAGAGCTTGGCCTTGAGCTCGCCGTCGGACAGCACGCGCACGCCGTCCTTGGCGCGGCGGATGACACCGGCGGCGACCAGGGCCTCAGCCGTCACGGCCTCCTTGGTGTCGAGCTTCTTGGCGTCGACCGCAGCCTGGATCTTGGCGAGCGACACGACTGCGAAGCTCTTGCCGAACAGGTTGTTGAAGCCGCGCTTCGGCAGGCGCCGGTAGAGCGGCATCTGGCCGCCCTCGAAGCCGTTGATGGCAACGCCCGAACGGGCCTTCTGACCCTTGACGCCGCGCCCGGCGGTCTTGCCCGAGCCGGAGCCGATGCCGCGACCGAGGCGCTTCCTGGAATGCGTGGCGCCGTCCTTGTCACGCAGATCGTTGAGTTTCATCATTCTTCTCCTGCGCTTCCGTTCACGCCTCGTCCACGACGCGGACGAGATGCTGGACGGCGGCGATCATGCCGCGCACGGAAGGGGTGTCTTCCAGCGTGCGCCGCTTGTGCATCTTGTTCAGGCCGAGGCCGACCAGCGTCGCGCGCTGCTCCTTCGGCCGGCGGATCGGGGAGCCGATCTGCTCGACGGTGATGGTCTTGGTAGCTTTCTTGGCCATGGTCGAAATCCCTGGTCAGCGTCGACTATTCTTCAGCCGCAACGGCGGTGCCGCGGCGGGCCTGAAGGGTCGAGTACTTGATGCCGCGCGCCGCAGCCACATCCTTCGGATGCATCTGGCTCTTCAGCGCGTCGAAGGTGGCGCGAACCATGTTGTAGGGGTTCGACGACCCCATCGACTTGGCGACCACGTCATGCATGCCGAGCGTCTCGAAGACGGCGCGCATCGGACCGCCGGCGATGATGCCGGTACCCTGCTTGGCGGCGCGCAACAGAACGCGTCCGGCGCCCCAACGGCCCTCGACGTCGTGATGCAGCGTACGGCCCGAACGCAGCGGCACGAAGATCATGTCGCGCTTGGCCGATTCGGTCGCCTTGCGGATGGCTTCCGGCACTTCGCGCGCCTTGCCGTGGCCGAAGCCGACGCGGCCCTTCTGGTCGCCGACGACGACGAGAGCGGCAAAGCCGAAACGACGGCCGCCCTTCACCACCTTGGCGACGCGGTTGATGTGGACGAGCTTGTCCACCATGCCATCGTCACGCTCTTCGCGTTCACGCTCGCGGCCGCGGCCGCCTTCCCTACGTTCCTGTGCCATATCCTAGTCCTTGTTCTTTTCCGGAAGCACGGGTTGCTGTTTGCCGACGCCGCTTTGGGTCGTCAGCGGCGAAAAATCAGAAGCTCAAGCCGCCTTCGCGGGCGGCCTCGGCCAGCGCCTTGACGCGGCCATGGTAGATGTACGGGCCACGGTCGAAGACGACTTCCTTGACGCCCGCCTTGGTGGCGCGCTCGGCGATCAGCTTGCCGACGGCAGCGGCGGCAGCTGTATCGGCGCCCGTCTTGAGCGAACCCTTGAGGTCCTTCTCGAGCGTCGAGGCGGCGGCCAGGGTATGACCCTTGGCGTCGTCGATCACCTGCACGTAAATGTTCTTCGAGGTGCGATGCACCGACAGACGCGGGCGCGCGCCGGCGACCTTCTTGATCTGGCGGCGGATGCGCTGCGCGCGGCGCTGGGTGGCTTCTTTCGTGCTCATACTGTCAGTTCCCTGCCTTCAGAAAACGGGGGCAACCCTTTGCGGTAGGCCAAGCCTCCCGCGGCCGCTCCCCGCGGCGTTACACTTCCGCGGCTTGGCCCTATCCGAAAAGTCCGAAACTTTTCGGGGCCGTGCCTATTACTTCTTCTTGCCTTCCTTGCGCACGATGCGCTCGTCGGCATAACGCACGCCCTTGCCCTTGTACGGCTCCGGACCGCGATATTCGCGGATCTCGGCGGCAACCTGGCCGACCTGCTGCTTGTCGATGCCCGAGACCGTGATTTCGGTCGGCTTCGGCACCGAAATGGTGATGCCCTGCGGCGTCTCATAGACCACGTCGTGGCTGAAGCCCAGCGCGAGCTGCAGGTTCTTTCCCTGCATGGCGGCGCGATAGCCGACGCCGGTGATCTCGAGCTTCTTCTCGAAGCCGTCCTTCACGCCTTGCAGGATGTTGACGATCTGCGTGCGCGACATGCCCCACTTGGAGCGGGCGGTCTTGGTCTGGTCGCGCGGCTGGACGGAGATCTCGTTGTTCTCCATCTTGACCAGCACTTCGTCGTTCACCACGAACTTCAGCTCGCCCTTCGGGCCCTTCGCCGTCACGGTCTGGCCGTTGACGGTCGCGGACACGCCCTGCGGCAGCGAAACGGGTTTCTTTCCGATACGAGACATTCTTGTCTCCTTCTTTCCTTAACTGCTGTGAATGGTGAATGGCAAAATGGTGAATAGCGCGATCAAAATTCCGTGCAGTTTCACCATTCACTATTCACCACTGACCATTCACCCTTAGAAGATCTGGCAGAGAATCTCGCCGCCGACATTCTGCTCGCGCGCTTCATGGTCGGCCATGACGCCCTTCGGCGTCGAAAGGATGGCGATGCCGAGGCCGTTGGCGACCTGCGGGATCGACTTGGCCGAGACATAGACGCGACGGCCAGGCTTCGAGACGCGCTCGATTTCGCGCACGACCGGGGCGCCATCGAAATATTTCAGCTCGATCTCGATTTCCGACTTGCCGTTTTCGAAGTCGGTCTGGCTGTAGTCGCGGATATAGCCTTCCGACTTCAGCACGTCGAGAACGCGGGTGCGCAGACGCGAGGCCGGAGTCGAAACGCTCGACTTCTTGCGGCCATAGGCGTTGCGGATGCGGGTCAGCATATCGCCGAGAGGATCGCTCAATGACATCTCAGTGTCTCCTTACCAGCTCGACTTGACCAGGCCCGGGATCTGGCCGGTGTTGCCCAGATCGCGAAGCGCGATACGCGAAAGCTTAAGCTTGCGATAAAAGGCGCGCGGACGGCCCGTGACTTCGCAGCGGTTGCGGATGCGGATCTTGGCCGAGTTGCGCGGCAGCGCCGAAAGCTTCAACTGGGCGCGGAAACGCTCTTCCATCGGCTTGGACTGATCCATGATGATGGCCTTGAGCGCCGCGCGCTTGGCGGCGTACTGACCGGCAAGCTTGCGGCGCCGGTTGTTCTTCTCGACTGAGCTGGTCTTTGCCATTTCAGATTTTTCCTTTTTCGCTGCCGTTACTGGCGGAAGGGGAAGTTGAAGGCCTTGAGCAGCGCTCTCGCCTCGTCATCCGTCTTCGCCGTCGTACAAACGATGACGTCCATGCCCCAGACCTGATCGACCTTGTCGTAGTTGATCTCCGGGAACACGATGTGCTCCTTGATGCCCATGGCGTAGTTGCCACGGCCGTCAAAGCTCTTCGGGTTCAGTCCGCGGAAGTCGCGAACGCGCGGCAGCGCGATGTTCACGAGGCGGTCGAGGAACTCGTACATGCGTTCCTTGCGCAGCGTGACCTTGGCGCCGATCGGCATGTTCTCGCGCACCTTGAAGCCCGCGATCGACTTGCGCGAGCGGGTGACGACGGCCTTCTGGCCGGCGATCAGCGCGAGATCCTCGGCCGCGACCGAGGGCTTCTTGGAATCGGCGGTTGCTTCGCCGACACCCATGTTCAGCACGATCTTGTCGATGCGCGGAACCTGCATGTCGTTGTCGTAGCCGAACTGCTCCTGCAGCGCCTTGCGGATGGTCTCTTGATAGACCTTCTTGAGGCGCGGCTCGTTCTTGGCAGTCGCCTGCTTGGTTTCAGCCTTAGCCATTGATGACTTCTCCCGAACGCTTGGCGACGCGCACCTTCTTGCCGTCCTTCTGGATGGTGAAGCCGACGCGGGTCGGCTTGCCGTCCTTGGGGTCGGCCAGCGCGATGTTCGACAGGTGGATCGGCGCTTCCTTGGTTATGATCCCGCCCTCCTGGGACTGGGTCTGCTTCTGGTGACGGCGAATGAGGTTCACGCCGCGGACAACCGCGGTGTCTTCCTTCGGCTGCACCGACAGGACTTCGCCCGAACGGCCCTTGTCCTTGCCGGCAAGCACGACGACCTTGTCGCCTTTTCTGATCTTTTGCATTGGTCCGGCTCCTTACAGCACTTCAGGCGCGAGCGAGATGATCTTCATGTGGTTCTTGGCGCGCAGCTCGCGCGGAACCGGTCCGAAGATACGGGTGCCGATCGGCTCTTTCTTATTGTCGACGAGAACGGCCGCGTTCTTGTCGAAACGGATCACGCTGCCGTCCGGACGACGGATGTCCTTGGCCGTGCGAACCACGACCGCCTTCATCACATCGCCCTTCTTAACGCGGCCGCGCGGAATGGCTTCCTTGATCGACACCACGATGATGTCGCCGACGGAGGCGTATTTCCGCTTCGAGCCGCCCAGCACCTTGATGCACATGACACGACGGGCGCCGGAATTGTCCGCGACGTCGAGGTTTGTTTGCATCTGAATCATGACTGGCCGCCTTCTTCTTTTCTAACGGGACGGGTGCTTTCACCCCTCCCCGGTCTGTCCAAAATTCGGTTCGTTCGCCCGGATCAAGCCTGATCCGAAGAGACGACAACCCAGCGCTTGTCCTTCGAAATCGGCTTCGATTCCTGGATGAACACCTGGTCGCCGACCTTGTGGGCGTTGTTCTCGTCGTGCGCCTTGTACTTCTTGGTCATGCGCACGGTCTTCTTCATCACCGGATGAGTGAAGCGACGCTCGACCTTGACCACGACCGTCTTCTCGTTCTTGTCGCTGACGACGGTGCCCTGCAGGATGCGCTTTGGCATGGTTCTCGTCCTTAAGCCTTCTTGGCCGCGGCTTTTTCCGCGGCGATGGTCTTGATGCGCGCGATGTCCTTGCGGACCTGCTTCACGCGCGCGGTCTTCTCGAGCTGGCCGGTGGCCTTCTGGAAGCGCAGGTTGAACTGCTCCTTCTTGAGGGCGGCCAGGTCGTCAGTCAGCTGATCCTGGGTCTTGGTCCGGATGTCTTCGGCTTTCATGATCGCCTGTCCCTTATTCTGCGATGCGCTGCACGAAGCGCGTCTTGACCGAGAGCTTGGCGGCGCCGAGACGCAGCGCTTCACGCGCGGTCTCCTCGCTGACGCCATCGATCTCGAACATGATGCGGCCGGGCTTGACGCGCGCCGCCCAGTAGTCGACGGCGCCCTTGCCCTTACCCATGCGGACTTCGGTCGGCTTCGAGGTGACCGGCAGGTCCGGGAACACCCGGATCCAGACGCGGCCGGCACGCTTCATCTCACGGGTGATCGCGCGGCGGGCCGCCTCGATCTCACGCGCGGTGACGCGGTTCGGCTCAAGCGCCTTCAGCCCGAAACCGCCGAAATCCAGGTTGGTGCCGCCCTTGGCGGTACCGTGGATACGGCCCTTGAACTGCTTGCGGAACTTTGTGCGCTTTGGCTGCAGCATCGTTCTAACTCCAAATTCTCAAATGTCTCAGGCGTTCTCGCGACGACGGCCGCGTTCACGCTCACCACCGGCGCCACCGCCATGCGCGGCATCACCCTCAGTGGCACGGCGCTCCGAAGCCATCGGGTCGTGCTCGAGGATCTCGCCCTTGAACACCCACACCTTGACGCCGCAGATGCCGTAGGCGGTGTTCGCCTCGGCCGTGCCGTAGTCGACATCGGCGCGCAGCGTATGCAGCGGCACGCGGCCCTCGCGGTACCACTCCATGCGCGCGATTTCGGCGCCGCCGAGACGGCCGGAGCAGTTGATGCGGATGCCTTCGGCGCCGAGGCGCATGGCCGACTGAACGGCGCGCTTCATGGCGCGGCGGAAAGCGATGCGGCGCTCGAGCTGCTGGGCGATCGACTGGGCGATCAGCGTGGCGTCGATCTCGGGCTTGCGCACTTCAACGATGTTGAGGTGCGTCTCGGACTTCGTCATCTCGGTCAGCTTCTTGCGAAGCTTCTCGATGTCGGCGCCCTTCTTGCCGATGATGAGGCCCGGACGCGCGGCGTGGATGGTGACGCGGCACTTCTTGTGCGGACGCTCGATCACGACCTTGGAGATCGCGGCCTGCTTGAGCTCCTTCTCGAGATACTTGCGGATCTTGAGGTCCTCATGCAGCAGCTGGCCGTACTCGCCGGTGTTCGCGAACCAGCGCGAATCCCAGGTGCGGTTGATGCCGAGACGCAGCCCGATCGGATTGACTTTCTGGCCCATTATGCGGCCTCCCCTTTTTCCTCGACTTCACGAACGACGATCGTGAGGTGCGAGAACGGCTTTTCGATACGGCTGGCGCGACCGCGGCCACGAGCGTGGAAGCGCTTCATGACGATCGACTTGCCGACATAGGCTTCCGCCACGATGAGAGCGTCGACGTCGAGGTCGTGGTTGTTTTCCGCGTTGGCGATCGCCGATTCCAGCGTCTTCTTGACCGTGCCGGAAATCCGCTTGGCCGAGAATTCGAGGTCGGAAAGCGCGGTCGCGACCTTCTTGCCGCGGATCAGCGCGGCAACCAGGTTGAGCTTCTGCGGGCTGATACGGATCGTGCGCAGAACGGCACGCGCCTCGTTGTCAGCAAGCCTGCGCGGAGCTTTGGCCTTGCCCATGATTATTTCCTCTTCGCCTTCTTATCCGCGCCGTGACCGTAATAGGTCCGGGTCGGAGCGAATTCACCGAACTTGTGGCCGACCATGTCCTCGTTCACCGAGACCGGGACGTGCTTCTGGCCGTTATAGACACCGAAGGTGAAGCCGACGAACTGCGGCAGGATGGTGGAGCGACGGCTCCACATCTTGATCACCTCATTGCGACCGCCTTCACGAACCTTGTCCACCTTCTTGAGAAGGTAGCCGTCGATGAAGGGGCCTTTCCAAATCGAACGAGTCACTTGGCGTTACCTCTTCTTAGCTCTTGCGCTGATGGCGCGAGCGCACGATGAACTTATCGGTCGCCTTGTTGGACCGCGTCTTCTTGCCCTTGGTCGGCTTGCCCCAGGGCGAAACCGGATGGCGGCCACCCGAGGTGCGGCCTTCGCCGCCGCCATGCGGATGGTCGACCGGGTTCATGGTCACGCCGCGATTGTGCGGGCGCTTGCCGCGCCACACGGTGCGACCGGCCTTGCCGTCGTTGATGTTGCCGTGATCGGGATTCGAAACGGCGCCGACGGTAGCCATGCAGGAACCGTGCACGACGCGCTGCTCGCCCGAGTTCAGGCGCAGGATCGCCATGCCCTGGTCGCGGCCGACGAGCTGGGCGTAACCGCCAGCCGAACGGGCGACCTGACCGCCCTTGCCCGGCTTCAGCTCGATGTTATGGACGATCGTGCCGACCGGCATCGAGGCCAGCGGCATCGCGTTGCCCGGCTTCACGTCGACCGCTTCGCCGGCCACGATCTTGTCGCCGGCAGCAAGGCGCTGCGGGGCCAGGATGTAGGACAGCTCGCCGTCGTCATACTTGATCAGCGCGATGAAGGCGGTGCGGTTCGGATCGTATTCGATACGTTCCACGGTGCCGACGACATCGTACTTCTTACGCTTGAAGTCGATGATGCGGTACGAGCGCTTGTGACCGCCGCCGATGAAGCGGGCCGTGATGCGGCCGTAGTTGTTGCGGCCGCCCGACTTGGTCAGGCCTTCGGTCAGGCCCTTGACGGGCTTGCCCTTGTAGAGGCCCGAACGGTCGACGATGACCAGCTGGCGGGTGCTCGGCGTTACCGGGTTGAATTTCTTAAGTGCCATTGTCCTGTCCTCGCGGCCTTGCTCAGAGACCCGTCGCGACGTCGATCGACTGGCCGTCGGCCAGCGTCACTACCGCCTTCTTGACGTCGCCCTGGCGGCCAACCGTGCCGCGGAAGCGCTTGATCTTGCCCTTGCGGACGAGCGTGTTCACAGCCGTCACCTTGACGCCGAAGAGAGCTTCCACGGCAGCCTTGATTTCCGGCTTCGACGCCTTCTTGGCGACGTTGAAGACGACCTGGTTC
>NZ_RZTO01000509.1:0-4574 GCF_003997225.1 Mesorhizobium sp. M2C.T.Ca.TU.002.02.1.1 | reverse complement strand
AACGTGTCGTCGTCCGGTGCTTTCGCCGGCAACAAGCTCGCCTTCGACGCCAACATCAGCGATGGCGCCGGCCTCGGCCTCAAGGGCGGCGGCTCGGTGACGATGGCGGGCACGCCGGCCCTGGTGCTCGACTTCAACGGCAAGGTGCCGTTCTCCTTCCTGGCCGCGAAACTCGCCGCGCAAGGGCTGGGGCTGACCGGAACCGCGAACGTCAATGTGCAGGTGCGCGGTCCGGCGTCGTCGCCGGTGATCGGCGGAACGGTCAGCACCTCCGGCGCCCGGCTGGTCGATGCCCGCTCCGGCCTGGCGGTGAACGACATCGCGGCGGACGTTTCGATCGGGAACGGCGTTGCCAGGATCAACCGGCTCACCGGCACGCTTTCGACGAAAGGCAATCTTTCGGCCAGCGGCACGGTGGGCATCGTGCCGGCGCAAGGCTTCCCCGCCGACCTGTCGATCAAACTCACCGATGGCCGCTACACCGACGGCCGGGTGGTGACCGCCAATCTCGGCGGCGACCTGACGATCAAGGGGCCGCTCGTCTCGGCGCCGGTGATCGCCGGCACGATCAACCTGGCGAGGACGGTCATCACCGTTCCGGAAAAGCTGCCCGGGTCGCTTTCGGCGCTGGATGTGAAGCACAAGAACGCGCCGGCGTCCGTGCGGGCGCAGGACAAGGCGCTGCGCCCGGCAACGTCCAGCGGCAGCAGCAACAGCGGCAGCGGCCTGACGCTCGACGTGACGGTGAACGCGCCGAACCAGATCTTCATCCAGGGCAGGGGTGTCGACGCCGAGCTCGGCGGGTCGCTGAAGCTGACGGGGCCGGCCTCGTCGCCGCAGGCGGTCGGCACTTTCACCCTGCAGCGCGGACGGCTGACCATTCTCTCCAAACGGCTGACCTTCACCGAGGGCACGATCGGGTTCCAGGGTTCGCTGGTTCCCTATCTCAACATGACGGCGACCACGACGACCAGCAGCGCCACGGTCACGATCGTCGTGTCGGGTGAGGCGACCGATCCGAAGTTCACCTTCTCCTCCGTGCCGGCGCTGCCCCAGGACGAGGTGCTGGCGCAGCTCATCTTCGGCCAATCCATGTCCAAACTGTCACCGCTGCAGATCGCCCAACTTGCAAGCGCGGCCGCGCAACTGGCGGGCGTCGGCGGCTCGACCTCGCTGCTTGAGAACCTGCAAAGCGCCATCGGCGTCGACGATCTCGACGTGACGACGGACGAGAAGGGCGGCACCGCGGTTTCGGCCGGCAAATACCTCAACGACCGTACTTATGTGACCATACAGAAGGGCGACAAGCCGGGTTCCGGCAAGGCGACGATCGACCTCAATGTCGGTCGCGGCGTGAAGCTGCGCGGCGAGGCCAACGACGCCGGAGAAGCCAAGGGCGGCGTCTTCTACGAACGCGAATATTGAGGCTCAGCCTGCGTTTCTGCGCTCGCCCGGCGGGCTGTCCGCCGCGGGCGCGGGAGCCTAATCCGCATAAAATGTACTGATTTAATCGTTCGCGACGATTTTTTGGGAAATCGGCGTCGCGATAACAAATTTGCGTCAAGACTGTCGCTATCGCGCGAACCGGGTTGCAACCAAAGATGCACATTCCCCGGCATGTTCCCACTCCACACCGTCTTTTGACAACGCGGTCTGGATGCGGAATGTTAAAAGGCAGAAAGCCAACAATGGGAGTAAGTCATGGCAATCTATAAAAGCAATGGTGATCGTGTTCCGGATCACATCCTGAAAATGGCCGAAGACGCCAAGTCGGGCAATGTGGACCGTCGCGAATTTCTGGCTTTGGCCAGCGTCTTCGGCGCATCGACGGCAATGGCCTACGGCATGCTCGGCCTTGCCGCGCCGACCCCGGCCCGGGCCGAGGACGTGCAGGGCAAGAAGGGCGGGGTGATCAAGGTTGCGATGTCGGTCAAGGATCCGAAGGATCCGCGCACCGCCGACTGGTCCGAAATCTCCAACGCCGAGCGCCAGGCGCTCGAGCCGCTGGTAAAGTACACGAAGGAATACACCTTCGCGCCCTACCTCCTGGAGAGCTGGGACATCAATGACGACGCCACCGAATACACGCTGCATGTGCGGCCGGGCGTCGAATGGAACAACGGCGACAAGTTCACCGCCGATGACGTGGTCTACAATTTCACCCGCTGGGCCGACAAGGGCGCGGAGGGCAACTCGATGCCCGGCCGCCTCGGCAGCCTCGTCGACGAGACGACCAAGAAGCTGCGCGAAGGCTCGGTCGTCAAGGTCGACGACCTGACCGTCAAGCTCAAGCTGACCAAGCCCGACATCGCCATCATCCCGAATCTGACCGACTATCCGGCGCTCGTCGTGCACAAGACCTTCGACGAGAAGGGCGCCAACTTCAAGAATTGCCCGATCGGCACCGGTCCGTTCGAGCTGGTCTCCTACGATGTCGGCCAGAAGGTGGTCTACAAGCGCCGCACGACCGGCAAGTGGTGGCAGGGCGAGGCCTTCCTCGACGGCGTCGAGTTCATCGACTACGGCACCGATCCGGCCGCGACCGTCTCGGCTTTCGAATCGGGCGAAGTCCAGACCAACCACGAAACGACCGCGGACTATATCAAGATCATCGCCGATGTCGGCGCTCCGGTATCGGAAGTCGTGACGGCCGCCACCGTGGTGTCGCGCTTCAACGTCACCCACAAGCCCTATGACGACCAGAAGGTTCGTCAGGCGATGTTGCTTGCCGTCGACAACGCAACCGTGCTGCAGCTCGGCTACGGCAATGCCGGCACTGCGGCGGAAAACCACCATGTCGCGCCGATCCATCCGGAATATGTCAAACTGCCGGAGGTCAAGCGCGACATCGCCAAGGCCAAGCAGATGCTGACGGAAGCCGGCGCGATCGATTTCGAGCACGAGCTGATCAGCAACGACGAGGACTACCACAAGAACACCACGGACGCGATCGCCGCCCAGTTGCGCGAAGCCGGGATCAAGGTAAAGCGCACCGTGCTGCCAAGCTCGACCTTCTGGAACGACTGGACCAAGTATCCGTTCTCGGAGACCAACTGGAATATGCGCCCGCTGGGCATCCAGGTGATCGCCATCGCTTACCGCACCGGCGAAGCGTGGAACGAGACGGCCTACGCCAATCCGGACTTCGACAAGAAGGTCAATGAGGCGCTCGGCATCGCCGATGCGGAGAAGCGCAAGGTCGTGATGAAGGACATCGAGCAGATCCTGCAGGATTCCGGCATCATCATCCAGCCTTACTGGCGCAAGCTCTACATCAACATCAAGCCCGAGGTGAAGAACCACTCGATGCACCCCACCTACGAGCACGACTTCGGCAAGGTCTGGCTCGACCAGGCGTGATCCATGGCGCGATGAATACGAGGGGCAGCCGCCCCTCGTATTTGCAGCTTCGTTGTCGTTGCATGACCTGCAGCGGCGGCGGGGCGCCATCCGCATTACGAAACAGGGTTGAACGTATCTGACCCCAACCCGGCCGGCAGGGGGGCACACATGTTCTCATTCATCGCCAGACGCATCGGCACGATACTGCTCACGATGCTGTGCCTGACGCTGGTCGTCTTCTTCCTCGTCAATCTCGAGCCCAATCTGAAGAAGCTGGCGATCAGCCAGACCGAGATGCACACGCCCGCCGACCAGCTTGAAAGCTGGCTGGTCAACCATGGCTACCGGCAGAATTTCTTCCTGCGTTACGGCCAGTGGCTGGGCGTCCTGCCGAAGCATCCGATCACCGATCCGGCGACCGGCAAGACCACGCAGCGCTTCTCCTTCTGCAACGACCCGACCGAGCCGCAATTCTCCGGCGTGCTGCAGGGCGATTTCGGCTGCTCGACCAAGTTCAAGACGACGGTCGCGGCGAAGCTCTTCCCGGCGCTCGGCGCCACCGGTTTGCTGATGTTCTGGGTGCTGGCGGTGATGGTGCCGATCTCGCTGCTGATCGGGATTCTGGCCGGCATGCGCGAAGGCTCGCGCACCGACCGCGTGCTGTCGGTCGCCTCGATCGCCTCGACGGCGACGCCCGAATATGTGTCGGGCGTCATCTTCACCGTCATCTTCGCATCCTGGCTCGGCTGGCTGAACGGCTCGGCGGCGTCCGCCAGCCAGGGCATCACGTTCTACAATTTCACGCTGCCGGTGATCACGCTGGCGATCTACGGCATAGGCTACATCGCGCGCATGACACGCGCCTCGATGGTCGAGGTGATGACGCAGCAATATATCCGCACAGCCCGGCTGAAGGGCCTGTCCTTCAGCAGCGTGGTGATCAAGCACGCGCTGCGCAACGCGCTGATCGCGCCCTTCACCGTCATCATGCTGCAGTTCCCGTGGCTGCTCACCGGCGTCGTCATCGTCGAGGTGATGTTCCGCTACCAGGGCTTTGGCTACACGCTGGTCGAAGCCGCCGGCAACAACGACATCGATCTGCTGCTCGGCTGCTCGCTGGTCTCGGTGTTCATCGTGCTGATCACCCAGCTCATCTCGGATGTCGGCTACGCGTTTCTCAATCCGCGTATCAGGGTTCAGTAGGGGCAGGGCCGATGCAAACGGAATATATC
>NZ_RZTO01000508.1:0-4596 GCF_003997225.1 Mesorhizobium sp. M2C.T.Ca.TU.002.02.1.1 | reverse complement strand
GGCTACGGCATGGCCTCGGTGCGCTTCATCTGCGGCACGCAGGAGGAGCACAAGGAGCTCGAGGCGACGATCTCGTCCTTCCTCGGCATGGAGGACACCATCCTTTACTCTTCCTGCTTCGACGCCAATGGCGGCTTGTTCGAGACGCTGCTCGGCGAGGAGGACGCAATCATCTCCGACGCGCTGAACCATGCTTCGATCATCGACGGCGTGCGGCTCTCCAAGGCCAAGCGTTTCCGCTACGCCAACAACGACATGGCCGATCTCGAGGCCCGCCTGAAGGAGGCGAAGGACTGCCGTTTCCGGCTGATCGCCACCGACGGCGTGTTCTCGATGGACGGCATCATCGCCAACCTCAAGGGTGTCTGCGACCTTGCCGAAAAATACGATGCCATGGTGATGGTCGACGACAGCCATGCGGTCGGTTTCGTCGGCAGGAACGGCCGCGGCTCGGCCGAGCATTGCGGCGTCGAGGGCAGGGTGGATATCATCACCGGCACGCTCGGCAAGGCGCTGGGCGGCGCCTCCGGCGGCTACACCTCGGGCAAAGGCCAGGTGGTCGACTGGCTGCGCCAGCGCTCGCGGCCCTATCTCTTCTCCAACACGCTGATGCCGGCGATCGCCGGCGCCTCGATCAAGGTGTTCGACCTGATCCGCCATGGCGATGCGCTGCGCCAGCGCCTATATGCCAATGCGGATCGGTTCCGGTCTCAAATGGGCAAGCTGGGCTTCACGCTGGCCGGCGCCGATCATCCGATCATCCCGGTGATGCTGGGCGATGCCGCCCTGGCGCAGGAGATGGCCGCGCGCATGCTGAAACGCGGCATCTATGTCATCGGCTTCTCGTTCCCCGTGGTCCCGAAGGGCCAGGCGCGCATCCGCACGCAGATGTCGGCCGCCCATTCCAGCGCCGACATCGACCGCGCGGTCGAAGCGTTCGGCGCGATCGGCAAGGAACTGGGCGTGATTAGCTGAGGCGCTTTACCCTCCCCCTTGTGGGGAGGGTCGGCGAGCGGCCGCTTGCGGAGCAAGTGGACGGGAGACGGGGCGGGGGTAGGCCGGGTCGCTACCTTCGCTAAGTTGTTTGACCCCCACCCCGGCGCTTCGCGCCGACCCTCCCCACAAGGGGGAGGGTAAGGAGGCTGAATGTCGAACATGATGAAGGCGCTGGTGAAGGCCAAGGCCGAGCCGGGCATCTGGATGGAAGAGGTGCCGGTACCGGAGATCGGCCCCAACGACGTGCTGATCAAGGTCAGGAAGACCGCGATCTGCGGCACCGACGTCCATATCTACAATTGGGACCAGTGGGCGCAGAAGACCGTGCCAGTGCCGATGGTGACCGGCCACGAATTCGTCGGCACCGTCGCCGATTTCGGCGCCGCGGTCACCGAATACAAGGTCGGCCAGCGCGTTTCCGGCGAGGGCCATATCGTCTGCGGCCATTGCCGCAACTGCCGCGCGGGCAGGGGGCATCTGTGCCGCAACACGCTCGGCGTCGGCGTCAACCGCCCCGGCGCCTTCGGCGAGTACATGGCGATCCCGCAGCACAATGTCGTGCCGATCCCCGACGACGTGCCGGACGAGATCGCCGCCATCTTCGATCCATTGGGCAATGCCGTGCACACGGCACTGTCCTTCGACCTGGTCGGCGAGGACGTGCTGGTCACCGGCGCCGGCCCGATCGGCATCATGGGCGCGCTGGTCGCGCAATGCGTCGGCGCGCGAAAGGTCGTCATCACCGACATCAACCCGGTCCGCTTGGATCTGGCGCGGAAACTCGGCGTCCAGCATGTCGTCGACGCTTCGAAGGAAAAGCTGCGTGACGTCATGCCGTCGATCGGCATGAACGAAGGTTTCGACGTCGGGCTGGAAATGTCTGGTGCCGCACCAGCCTTCCGCGACATGATCGACACCATGAACAATGGCGGCAAGATCGCCATTTTGGGCATCGCCCCGACCGGCTTCGAGATCGACTGGAACAAGGTCATCTTCAAGATGCTGCATCTCAAAGGCATCTACGGCCGCGAGATGTTCGAGACCTGGTACAAGATGATCGCGCTGGTGCAGGGACCGCTGGATGTATCGGGGCTGATCACGCACCGGATCGGCATCGATGATTTCCAGGTTGGGTTCGATGCGATGCGCAGCGGAAGCTCCGGAAAAGTGGTGATGGATTGGTAAGTGCTTCGACGCAGACGTCGAGTTCCTTCGCCCCCCTCTCTGTCCTGCCGGACATCTCCCCCTCAAGGGGGGAGATCGGCCGTCACGCCGGCCTTCGCCAATCGCAGACATTGCAAGATGAGCGCTGTCGTCAAAGCTGCCAATCTCCCCCCAAGAGGGGGAGATGTCCGGCAGGACAGAGAGGGGGGCCTCGCGCCAGCCTATCAGCTCTTCTCCTCCAAGGCCCCCTCCAGCGCCGCCACCGCCCTAGCAACCGCCGCGCGCTCCTCCACGCTCAACTTCGCCAGCAGTTCCCTCTCAAACGCCTTGGCCAGTGGCACCATTGCCCGATAGGCAGCAACTCCCGCCTTGGTCAGCGCCAGGTGCTCCACCCGGCGATCGTTCTCGTCGGCCGTTCGTGTCAGCCAGCGCCGCCGTTCCAGCTCGGCCACGGCCCTCGACACCTTGGTCTTGTGCATGGCCGACTGCTCGCCGAGTTCCGTCGCCGTCATCGTGCCGTGCTGGCCGAGGCCTGACAGCGTTCGCCATTCCGGGCGCGTCAGACCGTGGCGGTCCTTGTAGATGCGCGAGAACTCGCGGCTGACGGTGTCCGCCAGCCGATAGAGCCGGTAGGGCAGGAAGCTTTCCAGCTCGAGGATATCCGGTTCCATGAGGCGCTCCCGGGATGCAGCGCGGCCGTTGATAGTTACATTTTCGATGGTTACAAATGAAACCAGTTTGGTCAACATCGCCGGCAGGCCGCGTCTTGGGACGTTTGCAAGCCGGGATCACGGAGGATCGGATGGGTTTTTCCTACATGCCGGGCTTCGGCAACGATTTCGAGACAGAGACGCTACCCGGCTCGCTGCCGCAGGGTCGCAACTCGCCGCAGCGGCCGGCCTATGGGCTCTATGCCGAGCAGCTTTCGGGCTCGCCCTTCACCGCGCCGCGGGGCACCAACGAGCGCTCCTGGCTCTACCGCATCCGCCCGAGCGTAAAGCACACCGGCCGCTTCAAGCGCACGAGCTACCCCTTGTGGAAGACCGGGCCCAACATCGGCGACCACGAGCTGGCGCTCGGCCAATACCGCTGGAACCCGACGCCGATACCCACGGAGCCGACCGACTTCATTTCCGGCATGCGCACCTTCACCACCGCCGGTGACGCGGTCGGCCAGTCCGGCATGGCCGCGCATGTCTATGTGGCCAATCGCTCGATGGTGGATGACCACTTCTTCAACGCCGACGGCGAGTTGCTGGTCGTGCCGCAGG
This sequence comes from Mesorhizobium sp. M2C.T.Ca.TU.002.02.1.1, assembly GCF_003997225.1. Taxonomy (NCBI): domain Bacteria; kingdom Pseudomonadati; phylum Pseudomonadota; class Alphaproteobacteria; order Hyphomicrobiales; family Phyllobacteriaceae; genus Mesorhizobium; species Mesorhizobium sp. M2C.T.Ca.TU.002.02.1.1. The sequence continues at coordinate 1,165 of NZ_RZTO01000508.1, read as the reverse complement.
TTGGCGCGCTGCGCTTCGTCACCGAGATGGGCGTCATCGAGCTTCGCCCCGGCGAGATCGCCGTGCTGCCGCGCGGCCTCGTCTTCAAGGTCGAACTCGCCGACAAGGAGGCGCGCGGCTATGTCTGCGAGAATTACGGCGCGAAATTCACCATGCCTGACCGCGGCCCGATCGGCGCCAATTGCCTGGCCAATCCGCGCGACTTCAAGACGCCATGCGCCTGGTTCGAGGAGAAGGAGACGCCGTGCCGGCTAATCGTCAAATGGTGCGGCTCATTCCACGTCACCGAGCTCGGCCATTCGCCGCTCGACGTCGTCGCGTGGCACGGCAACTATGCGCCCTACAAATATGATCTGGCGACGTTTTCTCCGGTCGGCGCCATCCTGTTCGACCATCCCGACCCGTCGATCTTCACCGTGCTGACGGCGCCGAGCGGCGAGGAGGGCACGGCCAATGTCGACTTCGTCATCTTCCCGCCGCGCTGGCTGGTGGCGGAAAACACCTTTCGGCCGCCTTGGTACCACCGCAACATCATGAGCGAGTTCATGGGCCTGATCCACGGCCAGTACGACGCCAAGGAGGAAGGTTTTGTCCCCGGCGGCATCAGCCTGCACAACCAGATGCTGGCGCATGGACCGGACGCTTCCGGCTTCGAGAAGGCGACACGGGCGGAGCTGAAGCCGGTCAAGCTCGACAACACCATGGCCTTCATGTTCGAGACGCGCTTTCCCCAGATGCTGACCCGCTATGCCGCGGAGCTCGGCACCTTGCAGGAAAACTACATCGACTGCTGGGCCGACCTGAAGAAGCGCTTCAACGGCACGCCGGAAGGCGACTGGTCTTGAGCGCCGAAGAAGCGGATCGGCTGGTGCTGCTCGGTTCCAAGGGCGGCCCGGCGCTGCGGCCGGGCGGCCCATGGCCGAGCTCGTCGCTGCTGGAACTCGGTGGGCGCACCATCGTCGTCGATTGCGGGCTGGGCGTCACGCGCGGCCTGGTCGATGCCGGCATCAGCCTCAAGGCGCTCGACCTGATCTTCATCACGCATCTCCATTCGGACCATGTGCTGGAACTTGGGCCGCTGATCCACACGGCCTGGACAGCGGGGCTGGCAACGCCGGTGACCGTTTTCGGTCCGCCCGGCACCGGCCGTTACTGGCAACAGTTC
>NZ_RZTO01000507.1:0-4628 GCF_003997225.1 Mesorhizobium sp. M2C.T.Ca.TU.002.02.1.1 | reverse complement strand
GGCCTATCTCGACATGCTGCATGCCCGCTATCCGGGCTACCGCCATGTCACCGACAAGATGCCGGGCAACTTCCTGCTGGTCGGCTTCCTGCATATGATGCTGCCGAAGGCCAAGATCGTCCATTGCGCGCGCGACGCGGCGGCCACGTGCCTGTCGATCTTCAAGGTGCATTTCCGCGGCGACAGCCACCGCTACGGTTACGACCTCGGCGAGCTCGCCGATTTCCATAACCTCTACACCGACATCATGGCGCATTGGCACAAGGTGCTGCCGGGCGTCGTGCACGATGTGCGCTATGAGGATTTCGTCGCCGACCAGGAAGGGCAGACGCGGGCGCTGATGGCGCATCTCGGCCTGCCCTGGGACGACAAGGTGCTGTCGTTCCACGAGACGGACCGGCCGGTGCGCACCGCTTCGGCCGCGCAGGTGCGCCAGCCGATGTATCAGGGCTCGGTCGATCTGTGGAAGCGGTATGGGGACCGGCTGAAGCCGCTGCTCGACAAGCTGGGCTGATACGCCGTTCGCGATTGGTCGAAGCGCTCGAACTTCGTCATCCACGGGCGGAGCGGGAGCGAAGCGGACGCGCAGACCCGAGGATCCATGCCGTGACCTCGCGCGAAGGGTAAAAGCGGTGCAAGAACAGAGATAGTTCTGCACCGCTGCAACGCTCATAGGTAACGGAATGGATCCTCGGGTCTGCGCTGCGTCGCTTCGCTCCTTGCTCCGCCCGTGGATGACGACCTGACGGGCGTCTTAGCCAATCGCAAGGGATTGCGACCGACCGAACTGGCGTTCCGTCAGTTCCTCAAAGCTCGATAAATGGCTGGAAGCCGCCGAAGATCATGCGCTTGCCGTCGAACGGCATGGCGGACCAGTCCATCTTGAGACGCTCGTCGGCCATCACCTTGGCCATGACCGCGTCGCGGCTCTGCCTGGACTCGTAGACGACCCAGGCGAAGATGACGACCTCGTCGTCCTTGGCTTGAACGGCGCGCGGGAACGAGGTCAGCTCGCCATAGGGCACGTCATCGCCGACGCATTCGACATAGGAGAGCGCGCCGTGCTCCATCCATATCGGGCCTGCGGTGTTGGCCAGCTTCTTGTAGTCATCGAGATTTGCCCTCGGCACGGCGATCACGAAACCATCGACATAGGACATGATGAGACTCCTTTGCTGAAAAACAAGCGCCGGGCCGGCGGGGAACGACCCGGCGCGAGTGAGCGCGTCATCCCTCGGGGCGACGCCTGCTCGCTAGGAAATCACTTCACCGGCGCGTTCATCGCCCAGGCGACGCCGAAGGGGTCTTTCACCTGGCCCCAGCGGTCGCCCCAGAACATCACCTGCAGCGGCGTGACGATCTCGCAGCCGGCATCGACCGCGCGCTTCCACCAGGCATCGATGTCGTCGCTGCCGAGATGGAGCTGCAGCGTGTAGCCCTGCGCCGCCTGATGCGGATGGCCGTGTTCGGGATAGGCATCGCCCAGCATCAGCGTCGAGCCGTTGACATAGAGATGGATGTGCATGGTGCGGCCCTTGTCATCCGGCGGATAGGCGAACACTTCCTCCGCGCCGAAAGCCTTCTTGTAGAATTCGGCGGCCTTGATGGCGCCGTCGACCTGCAGGTAGGGGGTCAATCCGCCAAGGACCTTGGCGCGGGGCGGGGTCTGGTCGTTCATTCTCGTGTTCCTCTTCACGGGGTTTGATCGGGTTTGCCACCCAAGGACGGACGAAGCGGCGGCGATCCTACATGCCTCCCGAAAATTTCTTAAAGGGCCGGTTTCCGGCAGCTCGGGCGACCGGAGAACAATCGCATGGGATTTGCAGCTTTATATGACCTTCGCCGAGAAAGTGGCGGCGCGGCGGCTTTCGCGCGTTTCGAAAATCTCCGGAAAGCCGATGTCCTTGCGCAACTCGGCGGGCAGTGAAAGCAGGATGCGCTCGCTGCGATGCCGGGCGCGGGCCGCGGCATAGCGGTTGGCGAGGCGGCCGATGGAAGACAGTACCGACATGTTGCTTCTCCCTGGTTGATGCCGGCATCATCGTGTCGGCATCCCAAGGACGAGGCGGAGATCGGCGATCCGACAGACCGCCTCGATCTTTTTTCAGAACACCGACGCGGCCAGCGCGGTGTCGTAATATTCCACCATCTCGACGATCTCGCCGTCGCGCACCGTCCAGAAATTGGCGGTGCGCATGATGAACTCCTCGCCGGTGGCGCGGCGGGTCATGTGGATCTCGACCTGTGCCGCGACCTTGTCGCCGCCGTCGATGATGTCGACCGGGACGAAGTGCCGGTATTCGAAGTCGTCGTCGAGCGCCAGGAGCCTGGAGAGGAATTCCTGCTTGCCATGCGCGGTGCCGGCATGGCGCGATTGCCTGGGATCGGCAATCCATCGGAACACGACATCCTCGGCGCAATGCGCCAGGGCGCCCTCGATATCGCGGTCCGCATAGGCCTGGTAGAGATTGCTGACGATGTCCACTGCACGCATGGCCCGTTCCCTCCATGGCTGAGCGATTCAAGATGCTCCTTTTTTAGCAAGTGGAAAAGTATTGTCGGGCGGGCACCACTTTGAGTGCCGGCCCGGCTGATGCACCGTCACTCAATTCGGCGTTTCGGCGACCGAGCGGAAAAAAGCTTCCGGGTCGTCGACCTCGGTCAGCCGCCGCCTGTCGATCAGCCAGAAGCGGTTGCCGACGGCGCGGATGAAGGAGCGGTCATGCGAGGCAAGCAGGCAGCTCGCCTGATGCTTCAGCAACTCGTCCTCCAATGCTTCCTGGCCGTCGATGTCGAGATGGTTGGTCGGCTCGTCGAGCAGATACAAGTTGGGCTGGATGAGCCGGAGCACCAGCATCATCAGCCTCGACTTCTGTCCACCGGACAGAACGCCGATCTTCCTCTCCTGCATCTCGATCGCGATGCCGGCGCCGGCGAGCAACGAGCGCGCGCGCTGCTCGCCGACCTCGAAGCGGCGCGAGAGCATCGCCAGCGGCGTGTCGTCGCCGTCGATGCCCGACAGCGCCTGATCGCCGTAACCGAGCACGGTCGACGGCGTCACCTTGACGTTCGCGACGGATCCCGGCTCGGCGACGGCGTCGCGGATCATCGCGATGAAGCGCGTCTTGCCGACACCGTTGCGGCCAAGCAGCACGATGCGATCGCCCTGGCAGATGTGGCGCTTACCGGTCCTGAACAGCAGCGTGCCGTCAGGCGTTTCGACCGCCGCGTCCTCGAGCGTGATCAGCACCTTGGCGTGGGTGCCGCGGTTCGCCAGCCTGATCGCGCCGGCCGAGCGCTCGCGATGCGCTTGCACGGCGGCATCCTCCAGCTTCTCGGCCCGTTCCTTGAGCTGCCTGGTCTTCACCGTCAGAAGGTCGCTGCCGGAATTGATACCGATGTTGTTGAGCTTGGCGGCCTGCTTGCGCAACTGCTGGGCGATCTTCATGTCGCGCTCGAACTTGCGCGCCGTCGAGGCGTCGAGCTCGTCGAGCGCCTGCCTAGCGCGCGAATAGGGCAGCGCGAACACCGGCGAGTCTTCGGGACGCAGGAACAGCGTGCGGTTTGTGGTGGCGTCGAGGAAGGCGCGATCGTGGCTGGCGATGATCACCGGCACGTCGCGCGGCAACACGTTGAGCCATGTTTCGAGCTGGCTGATCCTGGCGAGGTCGAGATGGTTGGTCGGCTCGTCGAGCAGCAGCATGTCCGGATCGGTGACCCAGACGCGGGCGATCAGCGCCAGCCGCTGCCAGCCGCCGCTCAGCGCCTGCATCGGCCGGCAGCGCATGTCTTCCGGCACTTCGAGCGAATCCAGCGCCACGTCGACGCGCCACAACTCGCTGTCGCGCTGCTCGGCCGGCAAGGCGTCGGCGACGACGTCATGGAAGCCGCGGCCGAGCAATGCGTCGGGGACGGATTGCTCGACGTGGCCGACGCGCAGGCCGCGCGAACGGGTGATGTCGCCGGAGGTGGCTTCGAACTCACCGGCCAGGCATTTGAGCAAAGTCGATTTGCCACGGCCATTGGCCGCGACGATGCCGAGCCGGTCGCCGGCGCCGATGGTAAGGTCGAGGTTGGAGAAGAGCGGCGCACTCATGGTGACGCCGAGGGATCTGAGGCTGATCAAGGCCATGTCGATTTCTCTGGTCTTGCCGGCGGCAAAGTCCGGCTGATGCACTTTGACGGTGCGCATGCCGATCAACGGATCAGCTTAGCGGCACCACGAAGGGCAGACCAAAATCGAAACGGGGAAAACCCGGACCGTTCGGTCAGCCCTGCAAGCAAGCTCGCAGGGCACAAATCGGGCCACGCTGACGATGGTGATCGATAAACACGCAGCCCTCCTTTCCAGATGTTCGAGTTGAGAGATTGGGTACAACGGGGGAGGGGTTGGTGGCAAGTGGCGCCCTTCACCTTCTCCCACAAGAGGAGAAGGAGAAGACGGCGCTACTGCCCCGGCCGTCCGGTCTTGCCCGGTCGACGCTTTTGGCGGCGCTCGTCGGCCGGGTCCTCGTAGGAGCCGATGCCCGAACGTTGGCGGACGATGGGTTTGTCGTCGCGGCCTTCCGGCGCGGGAGAAACCGGCTTTGGCTTCGCCGGCTTCTTTCCTTCCACCGGTTTCTCCGTTC
>NZ_RZTO01000506.1:0-4635 GCF_003997225.1 Mesorhizobium sp. M2C.T.Ca.TU.002.02.1.1 | reverse complement strand
CGTCGGGACCGGTATCGTTGAGGATGCGGCTGCGCTCGGGCGTTCCCATGCCTTGGCGGAAAGCGACCGGGAACGTATCCAACGGCTCGTCGTCGACGCCGCCTTGAAGCCCGAGCCGGCGCAGGCCGTTCGGGCCAAACGCCACCGTCATGGCGCGGCCGGCGGGCACGCCGTCGCCGAAGCTGGTCTTGTCGATGACGAAATCGAGCCACGCCTTGCGCTTGGTTGCCGGCAAACCGTCCGGCACCTCTATCGCAAGCATATGCGCATGACCGAGCGCACCGAATGGTCCGAAGAAGATCGACTGGATTTCCCCGGATTCCAGCTCTTCGAGCGGCGCGGACGCCGGTTCGGACAAGCTGGTCGTGTCCGCCGGGCGCGCTTGCGGGCGCTGCAGGGAGCCGAACAGGCTTAGCCAGTCGCGCGCCTCGTTGCCGGTGGCCGAAGCGATGCCGCGCCTGATCCTGGAGTTGATGCGTATGCGCGCGGTGTTGAGATGCGGATAGGCGCTGTACCAGAACAGCGTCGGCACCTGCTGGCGCCGCGCCCAGCGCTTGAAACGATCACCGTCGCGCGCGCCGTCGAGGAACAGCCAGCGCGTGCGCGGATAGCCTTCGGTGTTGCTCCACACGCCGGTCAGGCCGGCCGAGGCCTTGGCGATGAAATCCTCGAGATAGCTTTCCCAGCTGCCGCCGTAGTTGGAGAAGAACACCAGCCTGTCGGTGCCGGGCAACAGCACCCAGCGGGCGAAATGAATGGTGTTGATGGTGGCAAGAAAGCCCGGACGGAATACTTTCTGCGCCGATATCGAGATGAGATAGAAGGTGAGCCGCAGCGCCAGCCGCCGCAAGATCCCCGGCTTCATCGTCGAGATCGCCGTCAGGTTGTTCTGCGCGGTGTGATCCTCCCTGGCAAGGATCTTTTCGAGCGCGCCTATATCGACCGGGGTGTTCGCCGGCCGGTCCTTGTCCTCGAGCCGCCGCAGCGCCAGGAAACAGAGGCCGACGAACAGGAGCAGGATGGCCAGCAGACCGAGCACCGAAAGCAGAAGCGCGGCGCCGGCGATCGCGATGTTGGCGAAGGTGACGCCATGCGGATTGCCGAACACCAGCACATAGGTCATGCGCCAAAAGGCAAGAACGACGATCGCCACCGTGGCGAACATCGCCGGGGTGAGCAATGTCGTCGTCAACGCGCGCGCCCAGTGGCCCGGCGGCCTTTCCAGCAGGCTTTCGGCGGGCTCGAACGCCCAGCCGAATTGCCCGAGGCAGCGGACATGCCGGCGCGCCTCGGCAAGCACATCCATCGCATTGCCGTTGCCCGCGCGCGGCTTCTCGACGATCTCACGCACGCTGTCGGCGAGCCTGGCCTCGGCCAGGATCCGCCGCACGGAATGCCCCGGCGTGCCTGAGAAAACCAGCCCGGCGGTGCTGCCGAAGGAGGGCGATATGTCGATATGGTTCCTCTTCAGGAAGTCCTCCAGCGGCCCGCCGTCCGGAAGGCCGCAGACATCCCTGAAGATCGGCCGCAACCGGTGACCGATCGATTGCGCGACGGCGGCGATGACCTCGTCGGTGCTGCCATCGCCCGAGATTTCGAGCACCAGCGCGCCGGTCTCGGTCCCCGATTTCTCGTCCTTGCCGGTCGGAACAACGGCCAGGCTGGTGAAATGAATGGTGCCGACCTTGTCGAGCGCGGCGCTAAGCTCGCCGATCGCCGGATTGCCGAGATCCGCGACCTTGTCGCGCACCGCATCGAGCGGGATCGGTCTGGTGAACGGGCAGACCACCGTCACCATCGACTGATCGGCGGTGCGGCAAAGCGGCGAGCGCTCGAAATCGACCTTGAGGCTTGCCGGATAGGCACCGACATTAACCATCTTGCCGGCCCTGCCCCGCGCGCGGGTCAGCTTCGGTTTGCTGAACAGGGCGCGGATGCATTCGCCGATCTGGATGCGGGCGATCTCGGCGCCGATGCACAGATGGATGCCGTAGCCGAACACCATGTAGTCGCGATGCGGGCGCGACGTATCGAACTCGTTCGGCCGCTGGACGATCTCCGGGTCGAACATGGCTGACAGCGTCGCCGGCATCACCACCGTTCCGGCCTTGACCAGGCGCTCGCGGCGCGTGCCCTTGCCGATGACCGCGTCACGCCTGGTGTAGCGCCATGGCCCGATCCAGATCGGTTTGAAGCGCATGGCCTCCATGACCGCCCGGTCGAGCTTGCCGGTATCGCCGGCCGCGACAGCCTGATCGACGGCTTGCCGCGCATCGGTCCGCGACAGGATCACGTCCAGGCAATTGCTGCCGGCAAGCACGTTGGTCGGCACGAAGCCGGCGACCATGCCGAGCATGATGGAATGGATGTCGGGCAGCGACAGGCGCCCCTGGTCCATCAACGCGACGAGGCGGGCCAGCGGCCGGTCGTCCTTGCCCGCCCTTTCCCTGATCGCGGCGATCGAGCGATCTATGACCTTGATCAGGCGATCGCCGCCGACCACCGCAAGCTGGCGCGTGGTGGGGTTCGCCGTCGGGTCGGAGAAGAACAGCGCGCTGAGCGCGATCGACCAGTCGGCGAATTCGGTTTCATCGTCGATCTCAAGGCCGAAATAATCGCGGCAGATGCGCACCGGCACGATCTTCATCAACCCGGCGATGGCGTCGAAGCCGGGGCTGGCGCGGGTCATGATGTCGCGCGAATGGCGCTCGGCGATCGGCCTGACGGCGGCTTCGACTTCCGCCGGTGGGAACGCGCTCAGCACCGCCGATTTCATCTGCCGGTACGCGGCGCCGTCCTGCATGCCGAGAATGAAATTCGAGCCCCGCGCCAGCTCGGCCATTTCCGGTCCGTAGGGCGTCTCGAACTCATCGCCCCGCTCCAATATGTCGCGCACATCCGCGCCCTTGGTGACGAGCAGGAAATTGCCGAAGCCGAGATTGGGCCAGAAACGGCGCAGCAGCGACAGCAGCCAGCGCGGATCGCCCAGAAGAAAGCCGGCAATACGGGAAGCAAAGCCGTCCTTGGAACGCAGGCGGTTGATGTCGAAAGGCGGCATCTCGACGACCGGACGCTGGCTCTTCTGAGCGGCGCGGACGGCGGCGAAGTATTTCAAAGTGATCATCGCGTTCAAGCCCCCCGGCTGTCCACGTCAATGCGATGCCGGCATTGTTCTGGCCTAGGTTTGCATCGGCCCGGCGTATGTGAATTCGCTCACAGTCATTTGTTGTCGGCCCCGGCGATTATGCGGCGGACTTGGCCAGATCGAAATTGCCGATCAGGAAATTGTTCTTTGCCGGGTCCACGAACGGTATCCAGCGTATTCTCTGCTCGGAAAAATCCGGGTGCCTGGTCATGAAAATCGCAAGCTCGCGCGCCGCCTCGTCGCACCGGCCGCTTCTCATCAGCGCGCCTATCTTCAGGAACCTGGCGTAGAAGTAACCTGGCGACAGGTTGAGTGAGCGCTCGGCGGTGGCGATCGCGGCCGGCCAGTCCTCGACGAAGCAATAGGCCGCGGCCAGTTCTCCCAGATTGTGGAAGCGATAGAGGTCGAACGGGCTCAACCGCTCGGTATCGAGGAAGAAGGGGATCGCGCCGGTTGCATCGCCAAGCAAAAGGTGCGCGCTGCCCATGGCCGAGCGGGCGAAGGCAAAGCTCGGATTGATGTGGATCGCCTCTGCAAGGTGCTCGGCCGCCAATGCCGGCAGGCCGCGCATGATGTCGGCTGCTCCGAGATAGGCATGCGGGCGCGCATCGAGGCTGTCCATCAGCAGCGCCTTGCGCGCGAGCGTCTCGACCTTCTCGAGATCGTCGCTGTCGCCGAAACGCAGCCATGCCCGCCAGAAATACCACCATGCGAGCTCGTTCAGCACGGCGCTCGAATTCGGATCGTCCCGGTAGGCTCTGTCGAAGAAGTCGAGGGCGATGTCGGTGTCGCGGCGGGTACGCCTGTTCATGTGCCAGCGGCCGCGCCTGACCAATTGCCAGGTTTCGAGGCTTTCCCACGGCACCTGGAACGTGCGCGCCTGCTCGGCGCGATCGACCTCCTTGTCGAGGATGGAAACGATCTCACTGCCGATCTGGTCGCGCAGGCTGAAGATGTCGACGAGATCGCGGTCGAAGCGTTGCGACCAGACCAGGCGTCCGTTCGAGGTGTCGGTGAGCGACGTATTGAGGCGGATCTGCCTGTCGGAGCGCGCCAGCGTGCCGCTGACGATGTAGCGCGCGCCGAGCGCATTGCCGATGAGCCTCGTGCCCAGGCTGTCGTCGCGAAACTGGAAGCTGGAGCCCTTGGCGATGACCGAAAGCCAACGCGTGTTGGAAAGCCCGTATATGATGTCCTCGGCGATGCCGTCGGCCATATAGCCGACATCGGGTTCGCCCCCGTTGCCATGGAACGGCAGCACGGCGATTGCAGGCGGACCCTTGGCGATCGGCCTGTAATGGCCAGGCGTGGCGGGGATGGAAGCGAAGGAAGCCGCCGCGGCGGGGCCGTTGCCGCCGCGGCCGGCGATCAGGACCTGCACCGGCAGGGCGATGTTCTTCAGGCTGAACTCGCCGAGGTCGGTAAAGACCGCCGACGTCTTGTCCTTCACGTGGTGCCATGTCGTCGCCGAGATGGCGACCCCATCATGC
>NZ_RZTO01000505.1:0-4639 GCF_003997225.1 Mesorhizobium sp. M2C.T.Ca.TU.002.02.1.1 | reverse complement strand
GACGAGCGCCGCAAGGCTTCCGGTGTCGAGGTCGCCGACCCGATGCTGACCGACATGGTCAACGCCGCGCAGTAAGCGGTTATGATATGAGAGACGACGAGAAGGGGCCTACGCGGCCCCTTCTTGCATTTTGGCTTCACGAACGAGGAAGAGCCATGAGCAGCAAGACCTGGACTTCTGTCGACGACTATATCGTTTCCGCTCTTTTCGAAGCGGATCCAATGCTGGATGCGGTGCTCAAGGCCAATCGCGACCGGGGCCTGCCGGCGATCGACGTCTCGGCCGCGCAGGGCAAGCTGCTGTCGCTGCTGGTGCGCATTCGCGGCGCGAAGAAGGTGCTGGAGGTCGGCACGCTCGGCGGCTACTCGACCATCTGGATGGCGAGGGGATTGCCGGCGGACGGCAAGGTCGTGACGCTGGAGCTCGATCCGCACCACGCCGAGGTCGCGCGCTCGAATTTCGAGCGGGCAGGGGTTTCCGACAAGGTCGACCTGCGGGTCGGTCCCGCGCTGCAGTCGCTTGGCAAGCTGGCTGACCAAGGTGCCGGTCCGTTCGACCTGATCTTCATAGACGCCGACAAGCCCAACAACCCGAACTACCTGACATGGGCCATGAAGCTGTCGCGGCCGGGCACCGTCATCGTCTGCGACAACGTCATCCGCGACGGCGCGGTCGTGAAAAAGAACAGCGGCGACGCCAATGTCGAAGGCGCTCGCGCCGCGTTCTCGTTCATCGGTGGCGAGAAGCGGCTGGACGGCACCGCCATCCAGACCGTCGGCGCCAAGGGCTATGATGGGTTCGCGATCGCGATCGTCGAGTAAGGATCTCGTTCGCCTCGGCGCTTTACCGCGGTCTCAGTCGAAAAACGCCTCGACCACGTTGCGCTTGCCCAGCATGAAGGCATCGGCGACATGCTGCAGCGGCGCCAGGTCGACATCCGAATTCCCGGCGCGAACGATCTCGGCGAAGCGCTTGTAAAGCATCGGATATTCGGCTTCCGGCTCGTCATGGACGATCTTGCCGTCGACGGCGAGCTTCGCGCCCCCGCCGGACAGCGCCATCTTGCCCTTGTCGGTCTCGGCCAGGATGTCCCAGCTCTGCGGGCCGGTCTGCAGCCAGTCGAGCTCCATCGTCACCGGCAGGCCGTTGGACGTGCGGAAGGCGACATGCGCCGCGACCGGCGCCGCGCGATTCTCCGGAAAATCGAGCACGGCCGAGGTGATGAACATCGGCGGCAGGATGTGAGTGGCGATCGAGAGCGCGTTGATGCCGGGATCGAACACGCCGAAGCCGCCGGGTTCCCAGATCCATTCCTGGTTCGGGTGCCAGCGGCGCACGTCTTCCTTCCAGTTGATGGCGGCCGAAGTCAGTCTGGCCGAGGCGAGGAAAGCGCGCGCGGCTTCGACCGCCGGCGCGTAGCGTGAGTGCCAGCTGGCGAAGAGCGAGACGCCGTTCTTTTCGGCAAGCGCCTTGAGGTGCTCGACTTCGCTCACCGTCGCGCCCGGTGGCTTTTCGAGGAACACATGCTTCTTCGCTTCCAGCGCGGTGCGTGCGGCGTCGTAACGGAACTGCGGCGGCATGCAGAGCGAGACCGCCTCGAGGCCGGGTTCGGCCGCAAGCATCGCCTCGATATTGGGATAGTTGGCAATGCCGTCGACCTTGCCGTGGCGGCTGGCCGCGGCGATGAGCTGATAATTGCCATCCTTGGCGATCGCCGGCAAATGCTGGTCGCGGACGATCTTTCCCACGCCGACGATGCCGAGCTTGATTGCGTTGCTGGTCATGGGAGCTCCGGGGGAAGAGTGGCTGGCTTTAGGTTGCCGGGAAGGCCGTTACGCCGGTGCGGTATCAGAACGGCTCGTCGAAGGTAACGATCGAGACCTCGCCTTCGAGCGCGCCCTGATAGGCCGACAGATGCGGCTCCTCGTCGGGCTCGCCCTCCATGTCGCCGATCTGGTCGAGCTCTGCCTCCGCGAATCCTTCCGCGGCGAGCGATTCGAGCGCGCGCCGCACGGCAGAATCATCGTCGGGCGCCACCAGCATCACATGCACGCCCTCCGGCTTGCCGCCTTTCTTGCGCCAGACCCGTCCGGTGATGATGGTGACCGGCCGTTCCTCGTTGTCGTTCACGGGTCGATTCCTCATTTTCCGGCTGATAGTCCGGTTCAAACCGCCTTTTGGCACGAAGCAGGCCCGGAAGACAGCCGCAAGCCGGTCACTTTCTTCCTCACTCTTGAAAAAAGGCGCAATAAAATTACATGCGTTTTGCGCATGGCTGCCAAGCCCCGAATTGACCGCAATATTTGCCGTTGCGGGGTTGACGGGCAATGGCCTTACGAGTAGAAGCCGCCACGTCAGAACCGATGTGAGACCAGCCTTTCCGAGGCGACGCGCTTTGGAGTTTGTCTCAAACAGGGTTCGTTTTACGAGCGAAAAGACATTTCCGGCACGCATGAAGCGGCTTCCGCTTCCTCTGCAATTTGTTCGGGCAGGACCGCGAGGCGCGGTGTGTTGCCCGAATTTGCGTATGGAAATGACGCTTTGAGCGGCCCTGACAGGGCAGACACGGAATTGAGAGACAAGAGGGTTTAATGCCTACCGTCAACCAGCTGATCCGCAAGCCGCGCCTGGCGCCGGTGAAGCGCAACAAGGTCCCGGCCATGCAGCAGAACCCGCAGAAGCGGGGCGTCTGCACGCGCGTCTACACCACGACGCCGAAGAAGCCGAACTCGGCGCTGCGCAAGGTGGCCAAGATTCGCCTGACCAACGGTTTTGAAGTGATCGGCTACATCCCCGGTGAAGGTCACAACCTTCAGGAACACTCGGTGGTCATGATCCGCGGCGGCCGCGTCAAGGATCTGCCGGGCGTCCGCTACCACATCATCCGCGGCGTGCTCGACACGCAGGGTGTGAAGAACCGCAAGCAGCGTCGTTCGAAATACGGCGCCAAGCGTCCGAAGTAAGGGTTTCCCATGTCCCGTCGTCACAGTGCAGAAAAGCGTGAGATCAATCCGGACCCCAAGTTCGGCGATCTGATCGTCACCAAGTTCATGAACGCCGTCATGTATGACGGCAAGAAGTCGGTTGCCGAGACCATCGTCTATGGCGCGCTGGACCAGGTTCAGGCCAAGACCAAGCAGGAGCCGGTCACCGTCTTCCACCAGGCGCTCGACAATGTCGCGCCGCATGTGGAAGTGCGTTCGCGTCGCGTCGGCGGCGCCACCTACCAGGTTCCGGTCGACGTGCGCCCCGAGCGCCGCCAGGCGCTGGCCATCCGCTGGCTGATCGCCGCGGCCCGCAACCGCAACGAGACCACCATGGTCGATCGCCTCTCGGGCGAGCTGATGGACGCGGCCAACAACCGTGGCACGGCCGTCAAGAAGCGTGAAGACACCCATAAGATGGCGGAAGCCAACCGCGCCTTCGCGCATTACCGCTGGTAACGCGAAAGAGACTGAGAGGCACCTCCCATGGCCCGCGAATACAAAATCGAAGACTACCGCAATTTCGGTATCATGGCGCATATCGACGCCGGCAAGACGACGACGACCGAGCGCGTCCTGTATTACACGGGCAAGTCGCACAAGATCGGCGAAGTCCATGACGGCGCAGCCACCATGGACTGGATGGAGCAGGAGCAGGAACGCGGCATCACCATCACGTCCGCCGCGACCACGACCTTCTGGAAGGGTCGTGACGGCAAGATGCGCCGCTTCAACATCATCGACACCCCCGGACACGTCGACTTCACCATCGAGGTCGAGCGTTCGCTGCGCGTGCTCGACGGCGCCATCGCGCTGCTCGACGCCAATGCCGGTGTCGAGCCGCAGACCGAGACCGTGTGGCGCCAGGCCGACAAGTACCACGTGCCGCGCATGATCTTCTGCAACAAGATGGACAAGATCGGCGCCGACTTCTACCGCTCGGAGGAAATGATCGGTTCGCGCCTCGGCGCGCAGGCTGTGGTCATGCAGCTGCCGATCGGCGCCGAGACCGAGTTCAAGGGCGTCGTCGATCTCGTCGAGATGAACGCGCTCGTCTGGCGCGATGAGACGCTCGGCGCTGCCTGGGACGTCGTCGAGATCCCGGCCGACCTCAAGGCGAAGGCCGAGCAGTACCGCGAGAAGATGATCGAAGCGGCCGTCGAGATGGACGAGACGGCGCTCGAGAATTACCTCGAAGGCAAGATGCCGTCGAATGACGAGATCCGCGCGCTGATCCGCAAGGGCACCATCGCGGTCAAGTTCTTCCCGATGTTCTGCGGCTCGGCCTTCAAGAACAAGGGCGTGCAGCCGCTGCTCGACGCCGTCGTCGAGTACCTGCCGTCGCCGATCGACGTGCCGGCCATCAAGGGCGTCGACGCCAAGACCGACGCCGAGATCGAGCGTCATGCCGACGACAACGAGCCGCTGTCGATGCTGGCGTTCAAGATCATGAACGACCCGTTCGTCGGTTCGCTGACCTTCGCCCGCATCTACTCGGGCAAGCTCACCAAGGGCACCTCGCTCGACAACACGGTGAAGGGCAAGAAGGAGCGCATCGGCCGCATGCTGCAGATGCATGCGAATTCGCGCGCCGACATCGAGGAAGCCTATGCCGGCGACATCGTCGCCCTGGCTGGCCTCAAGGACACGACCAC
>NZ_RZTO01000504.1:0-4644 GCF_003997225.1 Mesorhizobium sp. M2C.T.Ca.TU.002.02.1.1 | reverse complement strand
TGGGCGGCCCCCTTCGAGATCGGCGACGAGTTCGGCGGCCTGGGCTATCCCGCCCAGATGCCCGAGGATGCCCGGGAGATCCTGCTGAAATACCGCGACCGCCGGGTCGGCGGCGAGGTCGAAGGTGGCAGCACCACCATCGCCGTCATCGCCACCGACGCCGTACTGACCAAGGCCGCGGCCAAGCGGCTGGCGATCTCGGCGCATGACGGCTTCGCCCGCGCCATCTGGCCGACGCACACGCCGGCCGACGGCGATCTGGTGTTCGCGCTGGCAACCGGCAGGAGCGGCATCGAGCTCGGCGCCGATGCGGCGATCGACCTCTTTGCGGCGTCAGGCGCGACCATGGCGCGCGCGATCAGCCGGGGCGTCCATGCCGCGACGCCGGCCGCAGGTGATTTGTTCCCTGTGTGGTCGTCGCGCTGATCAGGTCGGATCGGACTTTTCTTCCTCGAAGGTGACGGCGACATCCGAATTCGCGGAGAGCCATACCTTCTGCCCGTCGATCTCCGCGACCAGGGCAAGCGAGATGTAGTGGTGATGGTCCTTATGCGAGCCCATGCCGCTGTCGGCCTTGGTCAGCTTGATCCGGTCACCCTCGACCTTGTCGACGGTGCCGATATGGACGCCATCGGCGCCGATCACTTCCATATGTCCGCGTATCTTGCTGATGTCGGTGCTCATGCTGGTCCTCCGCTGGATGGCGATTTGCCCTTTCGGATGCGAGACGGCCGACAATAACAAATGAACGCCGGATTGGATGCATCGCGCGGCACGTCTCGTTCACCATGGCGTGATAGGCATGACGCCGATGAGACAGATGACGCCCAGTCTGCCCGGTCATGCGACGCGCGATAGGATTTGCCACCTATGACGCCGTTGCAGCAAGTCCCGTTGCGCCGCGGCCTCATGGATCGGCTGCGTGCCGCAATTCCTTCGGCAAGCGAGGCTGCTGTCGGAACCTTGCTCTGGGGCACGGCCATGGGTGCCAGCGCGCTGGCAAATCTTCTGCTGGCCGCCTGGGAGACACCCGACAGGATCCGGTTCGTTGCGCTGCTCTATGGTCTTGGCGGCTTGCTTGCCTTCCCGGTTGGGCTGACGCTGGCCAGGCTGGTTTCTCGCGGCCGTCATTGGGAAACGGCCTTCGCCGCGGCGTTCGTGTCGCTTCTGGCAGCAACGCTCGCCTTCACCGGCGGCCTGTTCGCGCTGCAGTATCGCTCCTATTATGCCGAGTGGCACGCACCGGCGTTGACGCTGACCTGGGCGTTCGAGTTCGCCTTCACGCTGCTGACCGCGCTCTACCAGTTCGTCGTGCTTGGCGTGCGGCTCTATTTTCCGCTGGGTTTTGCAGCGCTTGTCGGGGTCAGCATCTGGTTTGCGCGGCGGCGGCGTTGAGCATCGGGCCCGCCTCTGTTAGGACGCGGCCAGCGCTTATCTAGGCAGGACTTAAAAAACGAATGATCCCTCGCTATTCCCGGCCGGAAATGGTCGCCATCTGGTCGCCCGAAACCCGCTTCCGCATCTGGTTCGAGATCGAGGCGCATGCCTGCGATGCGCTGGCGGAATTGGGAGTCATCCCGAAGGAAGCGGCAAGGACCATCTGGGAAAAAGGCGGCGCGGCCAAATTCGACGTCGCCAAGATCGACGAGATCGAGCGCGTCACCAAGCATGACGTCATCGCCTTCCTCACCCATCTCGCCGAGTTCGTCGGACCGGATGCCCGCTTCATTCACCAGGGCATGACCTCGTCGGACGTGCTCGACACCTGCCTTGCCGTGCAGCTGACGCGGGCCAGCGACATCCTGCTTGCCGACATCGACGCCTTGCTGGCGGCGCTGAAGCGCCGTGCTTTCGAGCACAAGGATACCGTCACCATCGGCCGCAGCCACGGCATCCATGCCGAGCCGACCACCTTCGGCGTCAAGCTGGCGCAGGCCTATGCCGAATTCTCGCGCTGCCGCGAACGGCTGGTGCACGCGCGGGAGGATATTGCGACCTGCGCCATCTCCGGCGCGGTCGGCACCTTCGCCAACATCGAGCCCTATGTCGAAGAGCATGTGGCGGCAAAGCTCGGGCTGAAGCCGGAGCCGGTATCGACCCAGGTCATTCCGCGCGACTGTCACGCCATGTTTTTTGCGACCCTCGGCGTCATCGCCTCGTCGGTCGAACGCCTCGCCATCGAGATCCGCCATCTGCAGCGCACCGAGGTGCTGGAAGCGGAAGAGTATTTCTCGCCGGGCCAGAAGGGCTCGTCGGCCATGCCGCACAAACGCAACCCGGTGCTGACCGAGAACCTCACCGGCCTTGCCCGGATGGTGCGGTCGATGGCGCTGCCGGCCATGGAGGATGTGGCCCTCTGGCACGAACGCGACATTTCGCATTCCTCGGTCGAGCGCATGATCGGACCGGATGCGACGGTGACGCTGGACTTCGCGCTGGCGCGCCTGACCGGCGTCGTCGACAAGCTGCTCGTCTATCCCGAGAACATGGAGAAGAACCTCAACAAGTTCCGCGGTTTGGTGCATTCGCAGCGCGTGCTCTTGGCGCTGACGCAGGCCGGCCTGTCACGCGAGGACGCCTATCGGCTGGTGCAGCGCAACGCCATGAAAGTCTGGGAGCACGGCGCCGATTTCCTCGAGGAACTGCTTGCCGACAGGGACGTCACGGCGGCCCTCTCCGAAGCCGATATCCGCGAGAAATTCGACCTCGGCTACCACACCAAGCATGTCGACACGATCTTCAGGCGGGTGTTCGGGGAAGCTTGAGCCAAGCTTTCCTTCTCCCCGTTCACGGGGAGAAAGGCGTTGTCACCGACGCTGGCTCAAGCCTTCCCAGGCACAGTCCTGATCACCGTGCCCCAGGGATCCTCACGGCTCGTCTCGCTCTTCGCATTGTCCGAGCGCATCTCGACCCAGGCGAGGCCCGAGCGGGAGGGATCGCGGCGGCCGGCGCCGGCGCTTTGCCAGGCATTGGCGCCGATATGGTGATGGTAATGGCCGGACGACAGGAACACCGCCTGGGCGCCATATTTGGCGACGGTGTCGAAGCCGAACGCCTCATGCCACCAGGCTTCGGCATCTTCCGGCCGGCCGACGCGCAGATGCACATGGCCGACAATGGTGTTTTCCGGCGCGCCCTGCCAGCCGGCATCGCCCGCCGGCACGCTGCCCACCACCGCCGGCAGGTTCAGCCGCTCCGTCGCCATGGCTATTCTGTCACCATTCCACTTCCAGTCCTGCGGGCGGCGATCGGCATAGATCTCGATGCCGTTGCCTTCGGGGTCGGTCATATAGAGCGCCTCGCTGACCAGATGGTCGGAAGCGCCCTCGATACCGATGCGGTTGGCGGCGGCATGGTTGATCCAGCGGCCGAGATCCGCCCGCGACGGCAGGAGAAAGGCGGTGTGGAAAAGCCCGGCGCTGCGCGGATCGTCCGGCTTGGCCGAAGAATCCTGTTCAAGCACCAGCAATGGTCGGTTGGCGGCGCCAAGCGTGATCGTGCCATCGGCGCGGCTTAGTTCCTGCAAGCCGACGACGGCGCGGTAATAGGCTGCCAGGCTTTCGGCGTCGCGCGCCTTCAACCCGACACGCGACACGCTGACCGGTGTGGTCGCGGCAAAAGGCAGTTCGCTCATCAAACTCTCCGTTCGGGCGGCACCTATTCCCGAGATGGGATTTCCAGGCCGCCAGCTGTTGTTCCTTATTCCCCCCTCAGATCGTCGATTGTGATCGTTCACACAAGACAGCAAGAATCGAACAAGTTGTTCACACTTGCGATCACGCCGATATTGGCGACAGGGTTGCAGGCGAGAAGGCCGCTCGCTACATCGGCGCCATGAAAGTCAAAGACGCAGATATCCTGATCGTGCCGGGCTACACCAATTCCGGCCCCGAGCACTGGCAGACCCGCTGGCAGTCGAAACTGTCGACGGCGCGCCGGGTCGAGCAGGCGGAATGGACGAAGCCCGTGCGCGAGGACTGGACGGCGAGCGTGGCCAACGCCGTCAACGAGGCCGAACGGCCGGTGGTGCTTGTCGCGCATTCGCTCGGCGTGGCGGCGGCGGTTCAGGCCATCCCGCAGTTTAAGAAGCCGGTCGCGGGCGCCTTTTTCGTGGCGCCGCCCGACGTCTCCAATCCGGAAATCAGGCCGAGGCATCTGATGACCTTCGGCCCTTATTCGCGCGATCCCCTGCCCTTTCCGTCCATCGTGATCGCCAGCCGCAACGATCCGTTCTGTGCCTTCGAGGTCGCCGAGGATATTGCCGCCGCCTGGGGATCGCTCTTCATCGATGCTGGCGAGGCCGGGCATCTCAACCACGATGCCGGCTTCGGACCATGGCCTGAGGGTTCGATGACCTTCGCCAAATTCCTGACGGAACTGAAGCAGCCCTGAGACGACCCAAGGTGTGTTGAGATTCAGGTCAGGCCGAGCCGGAGTCGAAGACGGGCGCGAAGCGACCAAACTGGGTGGCTTCCGAGAACCGGAGCGGAGCGTGCTTGAAGTACGTGAGCACCGGAAGCGCAGGAAACCGCCATTTGCAGGCCGGCATCACCTGAATATCAACGCACCTTAGGAGCCGATGGAATCCCGCATGCTCTTCAGCAGCGTCTTGGCGCCAAGCGAAATCAGCGTGTGGTCCGAGCC
>NZ_RZTO01000503.1:0-4675 GCF_003997225.1 Mesorhizobium sp. M2C.T.Ca.TU.002.02.1.1 | reverse complement strand
GATGACATATATAATTGATTTATAACAGCTATTTTACACCACCGATGCTATCTGGATTTTTGATCCACGAACATGCTCCAACCCTCGCATGCAAGGGGCTTGCGCCATTGCTCAAACTTGTCATAACGTCATTGCTCTTGCCGCGGCTTTTGTGGAGGATGCCGATGTCGCTTGCCTGGATCTCGAAGCTGGCTCTCGCAGCGGGGCTCGTCGCGCTGCCCGCGACCGGCTGGGCGCAATCGGTCAACATCTCCTACCTGACCCACTGGTCGCCGGAGACGGTGGCCTTGCTCGAAGCGGCGGCGAAGGATTTTTCCACCACTCATCCGGATGTCGCCATCACCGTGCGCGCGGTCCCCTTCGGCGACCTGCTGACCACGCTGCGCTCGCAGGGCGGCTCCTCCGACGGCCCGACGATCGGCGGCATCTACGACCTGTGGCTGCCGGAACTGGCCAGGGACAAGCTCGTCGCCCCTGCTCCCGACGCTGTTGCCAGCGAGGTGAGGAAAGCCTGGCCGGCGGGCGTCGTCAGCGCCGCCTCCGTCGGCGGCGCGCTTTACGGCATCCCGAACGAGATCGACGTCTATGCGCTGAACTACAACAAGGAACTGTTCAAGGAAGCGGGCATCGCCGCGCCTCCGAAAACATGGGCCGAATTCAAGGATGCCGCGGCCAAGCTGACCAACAAGGACAAGGGCCAGCAGGGCTTCGGCATGATCAACTCATGGGCGGCGGGCGTGGTGCATCCCTTCGCCTCGCTGCTCGTCTCCAATGGTGGCAACCTGGTCAAGGATGGCAAGCCGGCGCTGGACAGTCCCCAGGCCGGCGAGACCTTCGCGCTCTATGAAGACTTGATAAAGTCCGGCGCGAGCAATCCGGCGATGGCGACGGCCGACGCCAACACCACCGGTCCGTTCCTCGACAATTTCGTCTCCGGCAAGACCGGCATGATCATCATGGCGAACTGGTGGGAAAGCGCGCTCAAGGCCGGCATGGGCGACAAGTTCACAAACATCGCCACAGCGCCGATCCCGGTAGGCCCGGGCGGCGACAAACCGCATTCGATCTCCTATTCCTGGATGACCGTCGTCAACGCCAAGGCCGGCGAGGCCGAGCAGAAGGCGGCCTGGGAGTTCCTGGCCTGGCTGAACAGCCCGAAATCGGGCAAGAACGGCGCCTCGGCCATGTCCGACATATTGATGTCGATGGGCATCCTGCCGTCTCGCACTTCCGACATCGAGGCGCATAAGGACAAGCTCGGTTCCGAATTCCTGTCCGGCTATGTCGGCGTGCTTGCCGATGCGCGGCCATTTCCGGTCGTGCTCGGCGGCCAGGAATTCTCGGAATCCCTGCAGCAGACGCTCGAGGCGTTGCAGTATGGCCAGGTCTCGGCCAAGGATGCGCAGGCGAACGCTCAGGCCGACGCCACGTCGATCCTGGAGCGTGCCGCCAAATAGTTCGGGTCCCTGACCGGAAGCAGGTGAATGGCCAAAGCTTTCCGTGCCTCGGCGGGCATCATGCTTGCGCCCGCCGTGACATTGATCGGCGTGTTCGTGCTTGTGCCGATGCTGCTCACCGTCTGGCTGTCCTTCCAGGACTGGTCGACGCAGACGCCCTTTTCCGAGGCGAGCTTCGTCGGCCTCGGCAATTTCCACGAGATCTTCGGCCCGACCTCGGTCGGCCGCGACTTCAAGACCGCGCTCCTCAACACGGCGATCTACACCGCGCTGTCGGTCGTCCTCATCCTGCCGCTGTCGGTCGTCTTCGGCCTGCTGGTCTATCAGCGCCAGGTCGCCGGCGGCACGGCGCTGCGCACGGTGCTGTTCTCCACCTACATGGTGCCGATGATCGCCGTCGCCCTGGTCTGGTCGAAGCTCTATGCGCCAAGCGAAGGCCCGCTCAACCAGTTGCTCGGCCTGGTCGGCATCGGCCCGCAACCCTGGCTCTCCTCGCCGCGCTCGGCGCTGGTCTCGATCGTGTTCCTCAATGTCTGGCAGCAGGTCGGCTATTTCACCGTGCTCGCCATCGCCGGGCTGACGCAGATCCCAGGCAGCCTCTATGAGGCGGCAACGCTCGACGGCGCCAATGGCCGGGAGCAGTTCCGCTTCATCACCCTGCCGCTGCTTCGCCGCACGCTTCTGTTCAGCGCCGTCATCGCCATCATCAACGCCGTGCAGGTGTTCGAGCCGGTCGCGTTGATCACGCAAGGCGGACCGGTCGGCTCGACCAATGTGCTCACCTACCATATCCGCCGCGTCGGCATCGAACGCGCGCAAGGCGGGCTGGGCTCGGCCATGGCGGTGATGTTGATGATCTCGCTGATCGTCTGCGTTTCGGCGCTGTTTGCCTTCGTCAACCGCAAGGACAGCGAATGAGCGCGGCAACCCGATCGCCCGCCCGCAAGCGCCCTTCAGGGCGCAAGGCGCTGCTTGCGACCGCAATGCTGCTGGTCGCCGTCGCCTCCGCCTTCCCGCTCGCCTGGATGGTGCTCTCCAGCCTGAAGACGCCGGCTGAGACCATGCAGGTGCCGCCGGTCTGGATCCCGCGCACGCCGACGCTCGATGCCTATGAAAAGGTCGCTGGCGTCATCAATGTCGGACGCTCGATGTGGAACTCGCTTGTCATCGCCTCGATCACCACGGCGGGCATCCTGATCACCAGCATGATGGCCGGCTACGCCTTCGCCAAATATTCCTTCCCCGGCCGCTCGCTGCTCTTCTCGGTACTGATCGCCACCATGTTCCTGCCGCCGATCGTGACGCTGATCCCGCTCTACCGCATGGTCGGCTCGATCGGGCTGAACGCCAGTCTCGCCGGCATCATCGTGCCCAACCTCGCCAACGCTTTCGGCATCTTCCTGATGCGCCAGTTCATCGCCGGCGTGCCCGACGACCTCATCGACGCCGCGCGCATGGACGGCGCCTCCGAGCTGCTCATCCTCTACAAGATCGTGGCGCCGAGCGTGGCGCCGGCGATCGCTGCGCTGGCTCTGTTCGCCTTCGTCTATCACTGGAACAGCTATCTCTGGCCGCTCACCGTTTTGCAGGGCAATGCCGACGCCTATCCGATCGTGATCAGCCTCAGCCGGCTGCTCAGCTACAATCGCGGCGCCGTCAACACCGGCCTTGTGATGGCCGGCGCCACGCTCGCCGTCCTGCCGCCGCTCGTGCTCTTCGTCTTCCTGCAGCGCTTCTTCGTCGATTCGATCGTGGGATCCGCGATCAAGGGATAATGCTGCGTAGGCGATCGGCGTGAATGCAGGCTTCACGACCTGACGCCGCGCAGGTAATGCAGGCCGAGCCAGTTGAGCGGGCCGCCTTCCATGCGTTCGAACCCGATTGACGCCAGCTGTTCGCGGAGGTGGTGCAGGTCGAATTGGCCGTGTAGACCATGCTTTGCCGACATGTGTCCGCGCTCGCCCACCGGTCCGGCATAGTCGATCAGCAGCAGCCGTCCGCCTGGGGGCAGAACGCGCGCGGCCTCGCTCAGGCAAAAGCCGCGCCTTGCCTCGGGCACCATATGCAGCACCGTCGTGAACGTGACGACATCGAAGCGACCGTCCTCGAACGGCAAATTGACCGCGTCAGCATGATGAAACGGAATTTCGACGTCGGCCCGACTCGCCTTGCGGCGAGCGGCGGCGAGCATCTTTTCGGAGACGTCGACGCCGACAACCGATCCGCCTGGCTGAACGCGGCGCCAGGCGGCAATCGCCTGGGTGCCGGTGCCGCATCCGACGTCCAGTAACTGGAAGCCCGGCGCAAGGCCGGCCAGATCGAGCAGCGCCTCACGATAGGCCCTGTCACGCCCACGGGTCAGCATAAGGACCAGCAGGTCATAGAGGCGCGGAAAGCTGATGCCCTTGTTGGCCCCGGGGCCGACTGCTGCCCCGGCGGCACGTGTTTCGCTTCGCAAATGGTGCATGTTCGTCACGTCCTTTCTTAGCGGCGCGGGGCCGGCCAATGCCGGCATTGCGATTGCGGCTGGCACTGTTTCGAAACGGATCGTATGATAATGGACAGCTTGTTCGGGATTTCGACGGACGAAGCGGATGGAACGTTCGTTACCGGACAATCCGGGCCCCGCTATCCCGGAAAAGTCGCCCCCTCCATGCGAACGGCAAGAAAGCGAACCCATGTCACGGGACATCGACCGGCGGGCCGCCCGCACCCGCAAAGCCCTTCACCAGGCGCTGCTGACCCTGATGCTGCGCAAGGGCTACGAGGCCCTTTCAGTGCAGGACATCATCGACGAAGCCGATGTCGGCCGCTCGACATTCTATGCGCACTACACCGGCAAGGAGGACTTGCTGCGCAGCGGCTTCCGGATGCTTCGGGAAGAACTTGAGGAGGCGCAATCGACAGCACGCGCTGGAGCCGAAGCATCGCACGACGATCCGCTAGGCTTCAGCACGGCCATGTTCGAACATGCGGCCCGATATGCCGATCATTACCGCACGATGATCGGCGGTCGGGGCGGCGCCGTGACGGAAAACGAAATTCGTCTGATCCTGTCGGAAATGGTGCGGCGGGAGTTGCCCCCCACCCTCTACGGCGACGCCATCCCGCGCGACTTCGTCGTGCAATTCATCGTCGGCGCCTTCCTCACGGCGCTGAACTGGTGGTTCGAACGAAAGTCTCGACTGCCTCCGCCTCAGGTCGACGCCATGTTCAGG
>NZ_RZTO01000502.1:0-4676 GCF_003997225.1 Mesorhizobium sp. M2C.T.Ca.TU.002.02.1.1 | reverse complement strand
GCATCATCCATGCCGATCTGTTCCCGGACAATGTCTTCTTCCTCGGCGAGAAACTGTCCGGGCTGATCGACTTCTATTTCGCCTGTGACGATCTCTACGCTTACGATGTCGCCACCTGCCTCAACGCCTGGTGTTTCGAGAAGGATTTTTCCTTCAATCTCACCAAGGGGGCGGCGCTGCTTTCCGGCTATCAGTCGGTGCGGCCGCTCTCGGGCGAGGAGAAGGCGGCGCTGCCGATGCTGGCGCGCGGCTCGGCGCTGCGCTTCATGCTGACAAGGCTCTATGACTGGCTGACCATTCCGGATGGCGGGCTGGTGATGAAGCGCGACCCGACCGAATATATCCGCCGCATGCGCTTTCACCGCGCCATCAAGTCGCCATCCGAATATGGGCTGACATGAACAAAAAGATCGAGATCTTCACCGACGGCGCCTGCTCGGGCAATCCCGGGCCGGGCGGCTGGGGCGCGGTGCTGCGCTACAACGGCGTCACCAAGGAACTGTCCGGCGGCGAGGCTGGGACCACCAACAACCGCATGGAGTTGCTCGCCGCCATCACCGCGCTCAACGCGCTGAAGGAACCTTGCACGGTCGACCTCTACACCGACAGCAAATACGTCATGGACGGCATCTCGAAATGGATCCATGGCTGGAAGAAGAACGGCTGGAAGACGGGCGACAGGAAGCCGGTCAAGAATGGCGAGCTCTGGCAGGCGCTCGACGAGGCCAACCGGCGTCACAAGGTGACCTGGCACTGGGTCAAGGGCCACGCCGGCCACCCGGAGAACGAGCGCGCCGACGAGCTGGCCCGGCAAGGCATGGCGCCGTTCAAGCCGAAGCTGGCAAGGCCTGCGCCGGTTGCGGCAGCGCCACAGAAGGCCGCTCCAACCGGCAAACGCGCACCCCGGCGCTCTACGCAGAGCTACTGACGCGGGACTTCTACAGCTAACGGATCAGCAGCGCCGTCGAGAACATGCCGAGCGCGAACACCGTGTGCGCCACGAGGTTGAGCGCGCGCACCTTCATCGGATTGGGCAGCTTGGATGCCGCCCAGCCTGCGCCCATGCCGGGCGCCAGCAGGAACCAGCCGGCCCCGACCGTGACGATGCCGAGGATGAAGGCCGGCAGGAAGGTCGGCGCCGCCAGCCAGCCCGCGCCGGCGAGCACGACAAGGATCACGCCGTAGAGGATGCCGACCAGATAGTGGAAGGCCCAGCCCAGCGCCTTTTCATGCGCATAGGGCGCGGCCTTGCCGATATCGTCGTGAAAGACCCTCTCCGGCAGATGCCGGACCCAGCGTCCGACCATGCCCCAATTGGGCAAGGGATGGCCGATCGCCTTGTTGAGGATGATCGCCCAGATATCCATGAACACCGTGGCGCCGATGCCGATCGCCACCGCGCGCCAGAGAATGTCCAGCATCAGAGCATGATCCCGAAAAGTGGGAACCGGTTTTCGGACAAGATCATGCTCCAACAAAGAGGGAGATCAGGATGGCGGGTCAACGAAACGTCATCCTGATCTAGAGCTGCTCGAGGATCTTGGCGGCGCCGCTTTCGTTGACGCCAGGCTTGGTCTCGACATTGAGCGCCACGACCTTGCCGTCGTCGACGATCATCGAAAAGCGCTTGGAGCGCAGGCCCATGCCGGCCGCGGAAAGATCGTTGTCGAGCCCCACGGCCTTGGCGAAATCACCGCTGCCATCGGCGAGATAGAGGATCTTGCCCTCGCCGCCGGAGAAGCGCGCCCAGGCGCCCATGACATGCACGTCGTTGACCGAGACGACGGCGATCGTGTCGACGCCACGCGCGAGAATGGCGTCGTGGTTTTCCAGATAGCCTGGCAAATGGTTGTTGCTGCAGGTCGGCGTGAAGGCGCCGGGGACGCCGAATAACACCACCTTCTTGCCAGCGAAGATTTCTTTGCCGTTTATATCCTTCGCGCCATCGGCGGTCATCGTCTTGAAGGTCACGTCGGGCAGTTTTTCGCCAACCGAAATGGTCATGGGGAGCCTCGTTTGCGGGAGATGGGAAGGACCGACGCCTTCGATATCGGACTGCGCGGCGGCCAGCAACCTCTCACAACAAGTCCAGGAAAAGTGCGCAGCGGTTTTCCTGGACGGAATTGCGGCTCTCAGAGCAATTCCAGGAAAAGTGTGCTGCGGTTTTCCGTCCGGAATTGCGGCTCTCAGAGCAATTCCAGGAAAAGTGTGCTGCGGTTTTCCGTCCGGAATTGCGGCTCAGAAAGCCCCTGGATCAAGGGAAAGGCAGCAACCCGTCGACGGAACCTTCGGCGCTGGTCAGCGTGTAGTATAGCCCGCCATCGGTCGGCGTCGCCGACGGCCGGTCGAGGATCGGCACGGTGAAGACGAGCTTGCCGTCCTTCTGGCTGCGCACCGGCGCGCCGAACATATAGTCGCGCTCCCCGGCGATGAAGAAATCGACGGATGCCGGATCGCCGGGCGACTGCGCCTGGACGACAAGGGTTTCGTGGTCTCCGGGCAGCACGCTGACGCCGAAATCGGACCGGGCCGGAGAGGGCAGCGCCGCGAGCGCGGTTTTCACCAGTGCGGCGTCGGTCGCGTTATCCGGATCGGAGCCGGGGTCGACGCTGAGCCGGGTCTGCACCGGAATGCAGATCGTCTCGCAGATACCGAGGAAGACATGGGCGTCGATGGTCGCCGGCTGGCCGGGCGAAGACAGCGTGAAGGTCACCGGCAGCGATACCGGACGATCGTAGCCGGCCCATTTGCCGTAGCCGTCGTCATGCCGCTGCGGCGGCGGGAACGACATTTGCGCGTCGGCGATGTTGGTGCTGCCGGATATGTCGAGCTGCGGCGGCACGCCGGCATCGCCCGGATCGCGCCAATAGGTCTTCCAGCCGGGCTTCAACGCGATGTCGAGCACGCCGTGAATCTTGCCGGCCTCGTCGGGCTCGCCGGTGGTCACCAGCCGCACCTTGCCGCCTTCCGAGTTGTACCAGATCGAGGAGGAGGCCTCGGCTGGGAGGCTTGCAGCCCACCCCAAAACGACGCCGAGAACCAGTATTTTCATGTATCGCATGCGGTGATTTGACCGTCCGTTGTTGGCCGCGCAATGACTTCGTCACCCTTCCGGTATCATATTTGCGTGACATCGGGGACCGGCACCATCTTTTCGGCGCTGCCGAAACGCGTTACGCTCAGGCCATGGACTTGCTGCGCCACAAGAAGGCGGCCGCCGGACGCGGCTTCCTCGACGACCAGTTCCTGATTGCCATGCCAGGCATGAAGGACGATCGCTTCGCGCGCTCCGTCATCTATGTCTGCGCCCATAGCGACGAGGGCGCGATGGGGCTGATCATCAATCAGACACAGCAGATGCTGTTTCCGGACCTGCTCGTGCAGCTCGGCATCATGAACGAGCAGGAAGCGATCCGCCTGCCGGCGCATACGCGCGATTTCGTCGTGCGCAATGGCGGGCCGGTCGACCGCAGCCGCGGCTTCGTGCTGCATTCCGGCGACTATCGCGTGGAATCCTCGCTCAAAGTCTCCGACGACATCTGCCTGACGGCAACCGTCGACATCCTGCGCGCCATCTCCACCGGCCGTGGCCCGCGCCATGCGCTGATGGCGCTCGGCTATTCCGGCTGGGGCGCCGGCCAGCTCGAAACCGAGATCGCGGAGAACGGCTGGCTCACCTGTCCGGCGACGCAGGAACTTCTCTTCGACACCGATATCGAGCGCAAATACGATCGTATCCTGGCTTCGATCGGCATCGACCTCGCCCATCTCAGCGCCGCCGCGGGGCACGCTTAAGCCTACCGAGCAGACGCAGAGGCCGTTTCGAAACTCGCTCATGCGAGTCATATGGTGGTGATTTCGAGAACCGGAGCGGAGCGTGCTTAACGCACGTGAGCACCGGAAGCGCAGAAAGCGCCGCCAGATGGCCGCAGGAGTAGAGTTTCCAAACGGCCTCTAAGCCTGCGTCAGCGGGTACTGCTCCCTCAGCGTCTTCAGCACCTGGTCGCCGGGCATCGGTGCGCCGAACATGAAGCTCTGGACATATTCGCAGCCCATCTGGCGCAGCTCCAGCGCGTCGCTCTCGTCCGAAATGCCTTCCGCCACCACCGAAAGGCCTAGCTCATGCGCCATGTTGACCATGGATTTGAGCAGCACGGCGCGCTTCGGCGTCGTGTCGTCGACGAAGCTCTTGTCGATCTTGATCGTGTCGAAAGGGAAGCGCGTCAGATAGGAGAGCGACGAATAGCCCGTGCCGAAATCGTCGAGCGACAGCCCGATGCCGAGCTGCTTGAGCTTGGCCAGCACATGCGCGGTCTGCTCGGGATTGTCCATCACCAGGGATTCGGTGAGCTCGAGCCGGAAGCAGCGCGGCTTCAGATTGGCGCGCGCGATGACCGAGCGGACGTCGCTGACCAGATCGCGGCGGATGAGCTGGCGGCTCGACAAATTGACCGAGATGGACAGCGGCGCGTCGCCGATCTGCTTTTGCCAGGCAGCCAGGTCCTCGGCCGCCTGCTGCATGGCGAACAGGCCGAGCTGCACGATCAGCCCGCAATTCTCGGCCACCGGGATGAAGTCCCCCGGCGGGATCATGCCGCGCCTGGGATGGTCCCAGCGAAGCAGCGCCTCGAAGCCGGCGACGCTGCCGTCCTCCAGCCGCACGATCGGCTGGTAGG
>NZ_RZTO01000501.1:0-4706 GCF_003997225.1 Mesorhizobium sp. M2C.T.Ca.TU.002.02.1.1 | reverse complement strand
GGGCGAGGCCGATGCCGACCGCAGCACACGCGGCGCCGGCGGCACGCACGAGGCCGCGGAAGCGCTGGCCGAGGCTGAGAGCCGCCGCGATGCCGATGCCGTGCAGCAGCGCCGTGGCCACCGCGAAGCCCGCCATATAGTCCAGTCCGGCGGCATTCTCCGGCACTTCGGTGCCGTGGGCGTGACCGTGGAACAGCGCGAACAGGCCGATGATGGCGACACCGACGGAGACCGGCAGGTCGATCGCCAGCGCCACCAGCAGCCCGAGCGCCACGACGGAAGCGAGGATAGCCGGCTCCACCAAGGGCACCGGCACATGCAGCATGCCGAGCGCTGCGCCAACCAGCATCACGCCGACAAAGGCAAGCGGCCAAGCAAGAACCGCCTTGCCGCCCTTCAGCGCCGCCCACAGGCCGACAGCGATCATCACGGTCATATGGTCGAGCCCGGACAGCGGATGCGCGAAACCGGCGGCGAAGGACGAGGTGGAGCCTGCGCCGACATGGGCGTAAGCCGGCATGGCGGCCGCCAGGAAAAGGATCGCGGCAAGTGTGGTTCGTTTCGTCGAAGCGGGAATCATCTTTCTGCCCTTCCAAATCATGTGGTTACGCGACCCTGCGCGCGCAGCCTTCGGCCTTGAGCACGCGTTTGGTCGACGGCGGATATTTCGTCAGCTTGGCCGCCGGCCGAATCGGCCGCGGCGCGAAATTGCCGCCGCAATTGGGGCAGACGCCGCCCAGCACGGTGTCCACGCAGTCGGCGCAGAAGGTGCATTCGAAGGTGCAGATCAAGGCATCGGTCGCCTCCGGCGGCAGGTCCTTGTCGCAGCACTCGCAATTGGGCCTGAGCTCCAGCATCGGTCTTCCTCCTCACCGGATCGGTTCATGCACGGTGACCAGCTTGGTGCCGTCGGGAAACGTCGCCTCGACCTGGACGTCGTGGATCATCTCGGCGATGCCGTCCATGACCTGGGCGCGGGTGACGACATGGGCGCCCGCCTCCATCAGTTCCGCGACCGGACGGCCGTCGCGCGCGCCTTCGACAACGAAGTCGGTGATCAGGGCGATAGCTTCGGGATGGTTGAGCTTGACGCCACGCTCCAGGCGCTTGCGCGCCACCATCGCCGCCATGGCGATGAGCAGCTTGTCTTTTTCACGCGGCGTAAGATTCATGCAATGTCCCGGTATCTCAGATCAGAGTGACCACAATTTGGGCAGGCCCGCCCGTCCATTGAGCAGTTCGACGAGCGGAACCAGCCGCTTGCGGAGCTGGTAGCCGTCGCCGGCACAGAGCCTCGCAAGAAGCTTGCCAGATCGGCCGACGTTCCAGAAACTGGCGCCGCCGCCGCCACTGATAACGGGGCCGCCGATGCCTGGATCGCCGACGATGGTGCGGACCTTGTCCAGCAGGTCTTCCGCCTGCGGCGAGACGAGCAGCACCGTGGCAACGGCAAGCGCGCCGCCGGTCGCCGCCCGCCGCTGGAGCGTCGCCGCGATATCCGGGCCGAGCCGGAAATCCTCGGCATGAATCAGCGCGCCGCCCTGGCGGACCCGCCAGCGGTCATGGAAACTGCCTTGAACCGTCCGCTCGCCCATAGCCAGCCGGCCGAACAGCGTGGCTTCGAGCATCAATGCCTCGGCATCGTCGCCAAGCTCGACATCCAGCGTGCGGGCGAAGGCGGCGCGGTCGAAAACGATGGTTTCCTGCGGCAACCAGGCGATGCGCCCGCCAGGGGCGACCCGCAGGCCGACGCTTGTCTCGGCCCTGTCGGCGGCGGCGCGATAGACCTTCTCGCAGGCCTGGGTGGTGATGGAGGCGGAGGCGCCGGCGCCGACCTCGATCGTCCAGCCGAGGCGGTCGCCGCCGGTCATTCCGCCGGCCGTGTTGATGAGCACCGCTTCGAGCGGATCGCCTTCCACCGCCGGCATGCGGATCTTGGCCGATCCGTCCTGGTAGAGCCGCTGCAGACGTGTCCGGCCGTCGCTCTTGCCGCAGAAAAGCCTGGCTCGCCCGGCAACACGTTGCGCGGCGGGCAAAGGAGTGGCAGCCAAAGGCAAGGCGGGCCGGGATGTCAGGGCGTTCTCGATCGTGTCCACGATTGCAGGTTAAGCACTCTGGCGGCTTTGTCGATATATCGCTTGTTGCTTGACATCGTTTTGGTTTCTATAGAGGGAAGCCACCCTGGAGCGGTCGCGCGATGTCTGGCGAGGTAAGGGCAACGGCGTTGTTGGATCCGGGGATCAAAAGGGCGCTGATCAGTTGGCGTCGGGAAACGACAGGGAAGGAACCGAATGGCTGACCAACTGACGACCGAGATCATCGAAAAGATCAAAGCGCATGCCGACACCGGCGGCGAGGAAATCACCGCCAGCACCGATCTCGGAACGCTGGGCATCCATTCGCTGGAGTTGACCGAGATCATCTTCGATCTCGAGGAAAAGTATGGCATCGAGATCGAGATGAACACGGTCGACGCCTGGAGCAATCTCAAGAACGTCGGCGACATGGTCGAGGCGGTTCGCGAACTGATCGCGAAAAAAGCCTGACTGCATGCAAAAACGCGTCGTCATCACCGGTATTGGCGGGATTTGCGGGCTCGGCAACGATGCGCCGGCGATATGGGACGCCATGCGCGCCGGCCGCTCGGCCATCGGCCCTATCGACAATCCGTCGCTGCATGACCTCAAGGTCAAGACCGGTTGCGAAATCAAGCAATTGCCGGACCATGGCATCGACCGCAAGCAGGTGGTGTCGATGGACCGTTTCAGCCTGCTGGCGGTGATCGCGGCGCGGGAAGCCATGCGGCAATCGGGCTTGACCGCGCATGCGGACAACACCTACCGGATGGGCGCGATCGTCGGCATCGGCGTCGCGGGCTTCGAGACCATCGAGGAGAATTACCGCGCGATCCTGCTCGAAGGGCGCAACCGTGCCGCCATCTTCACCGTGCCGAAAGTGATGCCGGGCGCGGCCGCCGGCCAGGTCAGCATGGCGCTCGGGCTGCGCGGCCCTGTTTTCGGCGCCACGTCGGCCTGCTCGTCGGCCAACCATGCGATTTCCTCGGCCGTCGACCAGATCAGGCTCGGCCGCGCCGACGTGATGGTCGCCGGCGGCACCGAAGCGCCGCTGGTGTGGGGCGTGCTGAAGGGCTGGGAGGCGCTGAGAGTGCTTTCGCCCGACACCTGCCGGCCGTTCTCGGCCGACCGTGCCGGCCTTGTGCTCGGCGAAGGCGCCGGCATGGCGGTGCTGGAAAGCTACGATCACGCGATGGCGCGCGGCGCCACCATTTTGGCCGAAATCGCCGGTGTCGGGCTTTCGGCCGATGCCTCCGACATCGTCGCGCCGACCGTCGAGGGACCGGAAGCGGCCCTGCGTTTTTGCCTGGCGGATGCCGGGCTCAACCCGGAAGACGTCGACTATCTCAACGCGCACGGCACCGGTACCAAGGCCAACGATCAGATCGAGACAGCGGCGATCAAGCGCGTCTTCGGCGACCATGCCCGTTCGCTTTCGGTATCGTCGACCAAGTCGATGCATGCGCATTGCCTGGGCGCTTCGGGCGGGCTGGAGATGATCGCCTGCGTGATGGCGATCCGCGACGGCATCGTGCCGCCGACCGCCAATTACCGCGAGCCGGACCCGGAATGCGACCTCGACGTGACGCCGAACACGGCACGCGAGCGTAAGGTGCGCGCCGCGCTCAGCAACAGTTTCGCCTTCGGCGGAACCAATGCGGTGCTGGCCTTCAAGGCGGTCTGATCCCGGTCAGTCGGTTGACTCTGTGTGCACGGCTGGCCGTTTTCGCCGTGTATTGATCCCGGCTGGCCGGAGTCCTAATTCTTTGCTCACCCGCCACAGGCGCCGCCCGGCGCCAATCCGCATCCGGAGTTTCCGATGACCGACCTGTCCGCCTTTCCGATCGCCAAGCGCTGGCCGGCCGAGCACCCCGACCGCCTGCAACTCTATTCCGCCACGACGCCCAACGGCGTGAAAGTGTCGATCGCGCTGGAGGAGATCGGCCTACCCTACGAGCCGCATTATGTCGACATCGGCAAGAACGAGAGCTGGACGCCGGAATTCCTGTCGCTCAACCCGAACGGCAAGATACCGGCGATCATCGACCCGGACGGTCCGGGCGGCAAGCCGATCGGCCTGTTCGAGTCCGGCGCCATCCTGCTCTATCTGGCAGACAAGACCGGCAAGCTCATGCCCGCCGATCCGGCGCGGCGCTACGAGACGATACAGTGGGTGTTCTTCCAGATGGCGGCGATCGGTCCGATCTTTGGGCAGGTCGGATTCTTCCACAAATTCGCCGGGCGCGAAATCGCCGACAAGCGGCCGCTGGAGCGTTACCGCGACGAATCGCGGCGGCTGATCGGCGTGCTCGAAACGCGGCTGAAGGGCCGCAAGTGGATCATGGACGACGACTACACCATCGCCGACGTATCGATGCTGGGCTGGGTGCGCAACCTGATCGGCTTCTACGAAGCGCGCGAGTTGGTCGGCTTCGATGATTTCCCGATCGTCGCCGACTGGCTCGAGCGCGGCCTGGCGCGGCCGGCGGTGAAGCGGGGCCTCACCATCCCGGCGAAGGGCTGAGCCCTCACTTCGTCTTGGCGCTCGCGCCGCCGCGGCCGAACACGGACGCCGCGAGCCGCGCGGTAGCGACGACCGCTCCTGTAGCGACGCTGGCCACGGTGCGGATC
>NZ_RZTO01000500.1:0-4720 GCF_003997225.1 Mesorhizobium sp. M2C.T.Ca.TU.002.02.1.1 | reverse complement strand
GATCTTGTCGCCGGCCGGGCCGACCAGCAGGAAGGCGATGGCGACCATCTGGATGGTGGTCTTCCATTTGGCGAGTTGGGTTACCGGCACCGACACTTTCAAGGCGGCCAGATATTCGCGCAGGCCCGAGACCAGGATCTCGCGGCACAGGATGATGATGGCCGCCCACAACGACCAGCCGGCGATGCCGCCATGGCGGTCGGTGTCGGCGGCAAGCAGGAGCAGGCAGGTGGCGACCAGCAATTTGTCGGCGATCGGATCGAGCATCTTGCCGATGTTGGAGGTCTGTTGCCAGGCGCGCGCGAAATAGCCGTCGAAGTAATCGGTGATCGAGGCGAGCAGGAAAATGACCAGCGCCGACCAGCGGGCGAAGTCGGACGACTTCAGATGCCCCTCAAGAAAAAAGCACAGCACGACCAACGGCACCGCGACGATGCGAGCATAGGTGAGGATGTTCGGCAGGTTGAACGCGCGTTGTGCCATGTCGTCTCGGGAAATCTCCTCCGCCAGACGTACTCAAATCAGAAGCGAATGTAGGGGGTCAACAGGCGAGATTCGATTGACCAGGGAAAAATAGCATTTGTGTCTACCGGGGCCTCTGCGGCCCATCGTCCGATCTGTCAAACTTCCGTGCTCGAAACCGGCCTTCAGCTCTCGTGGAAGTGATTGTAGACCAGCTTCGCCACATGCTCCGAAATGCCGTCGACCTTGATCAGGTCCTCGACCGCGGCGCGGCTGACCGCCTTGGCGGTGCCGAAGGCGAGCAGCAGCGCGCGCTTGCGGCCGGGGCCGATGCCGGCGATCTCGTCGAGCGGGCTCTTGACCATCTCTTTCTTGCGGCGAGCACGATGCGAGCCGATGGCGAAACGGTGGACCTCGTCGCGCAGGCGCTGGACGAAATAGAGCACCGGGTCGCGCACCGGCAGCATGAAGCTTTCCCTGCCCTTGACGAAGAAGCGCTCGCGGCCGGCGTCGCGGTCCTGGCCTTTAGCGATACCGATGGCGACAACCCGGTCCTCGACGCCGAGGTCGGCCAGGATCTGGCGCACGGCCGTCATCTGGCCCTGGCCGCCGTCGATCAGGATGACGTCGGGCCAGGCCGGAAAGCCGCCATTGCCGGCGACCAGATCCTCCTCGCCGGCTTCGTCCTCGACGGCCGGGCCGGGCTGGACGTCGCCATGCTCCTTGAGCAGCCGCGAAAAGCGCCGCTGCATCACTTCGCGCATCATGCCGAAATCGTCGCCCGGCGTGATCTCGGTCGAGCGGATGTTGAATTTCCGGTACTGGTTCTTCACGAAACCTTCCGGGCCAGCGACGACCATGGCGCCGACCGCGTTGGTGCCCATGATGTGCGAGTTGTCGTAGACCTCGATGCGCACCGGCGGTTTTTCCAAGCCGAAGGTGTCCGCAAAACCCTTGAGCAGCCGGGCCTGGGTCGAGGTCTCGGCCAGCCTGCGGCCGAGCGCCTCGCGCGCATTCTGCAGCGCGTGGTCGGTCAGATCCTTCTTCTCGCCGCGCTGCGGCACCGAGATCGCGATCTTGCGGCCGGCGCGGGTGGAGAGCGCCTCGGCGAGCAGCTCCTGTTCCTGGACGGCCTGCGACAGCAGGAGCGTCCGCGCGGGCAGCTTGTCGTCATAGAATTGCGCCAGGAACGAGCCCAGCACCTCGGCCGGCTCGAGCGCCGGATCGGCCTTGGGGAAATAGGCGCGGTTACCCCAGTTCTGGCCGGTGCGGAAGAAGAACACCTGGATGCAGGTCTGGCCGCCTTCCTGGTGAATGGCGAAGACGTCCGCCTCCTCGACCGTCTGCGGGTTGATGCCCTGATGCGCCTGCACATGCGAGAGCGCGGCAAGACGGTCGCGGTAGATGGCGGCGCGCTCGAAATCGAGTTCTTCCGAGGCCTGCTGCATGGCGGCCGAGATTTCGGTCTTCACCTTCTGGCTGCGGCCGGAGAGGAAATCCTTGGCTTCCGCGACCAGCTCGGCATAGCCCTCATGCGAAATCTCGCCGGTGCAGGGACCGGCGCAGCGCTTGATCTGGTAGAGCAGGCAGGGCCTTGTGCGGTTCTCGTAGAAGGAGTTGGTGCAGCTTCGAAGCAGGAAGGCGCGCTGCAGCGAATTGATGGTGCGGCCGACCGCGCCGGCGGAAGCGAAGGGGCCGAAATAGTCCCCTTTTCGCGATCGCGCGCCGCGGTGCTTGTAGATGCCGGGCGAGACATGGTCACCGGTGAGCAGGATGTAGGGGAACGACTTGTCGTCCCGCATCAGCACGTTGAAGCGGGGCCTCAGCCGCTTGATGAGGTTGGCCTCGAGCAGCAGCGCCTCGATCTCGGTGCGGGTGACGACGAATTCCATCGTCGCCGTTTCTCGCACCATGCGGCCGATGCGGGCGGTGTGGAAGCGCCCCTGCGCGTAGTTGGTGACGCGCTTCTTCAGGCTGCGCGCCTTGCCGACATAGAGCACGTCGCCGGCAGCGTTCATCATGCGATAGACGCCGGGCTGGTTGGGCAGCCGCTTGACGAAGGTCTGGATCACCTCGGCACCGACCATGCCGTCGGCGTCGCCGGCATGTGGCGTCCAGTCGATGGCCGTGAACGCGACTTCGGGGCCTGTCGGGATCGACTCCGGTTCGACGATCTCCTCCGCCGCCTCGTCCTCGATGTCGAGATCGACATCGGGCGGCAGGTCGTCGGCGGCGCCGTTGCGTCTATGTCTTTGGGCTGTGGGACTCATTCCACCATGCCTGTCACATCGGGCGTCTGCCATGCAAGATGCTGGCCGCCGTCGAGCGCGATCATCTGGCCTGTCACCGAGCGCGCCTGCCAGAGATAGCGGATCGTGGCGCCGAATTCGGGCAATTGCGGGCCACGCTTCAGGATCAGGCCCTCGACTTGTTTGCCGAAGTCATCATCGTCCTGGCGCTTGTTCTTCAGCGTCGGACCGGGGCCTATGGCGTTGACGCGAATGCGGGGGCCGAGCGCCTGCGCCAGCATCTCAGTTTGCGTCCAAAGCGCCGATTTCGACAGCGCATAGGAGAAATAGCGCGGCGTCGGCCGCCAGACGCGCTGGTCGATGATGTTGACGATCAGCCCCTCCTCGCCTTCGGGCAGAGCATGGGCGAAGTGCTGCGCCAGCAGCGCCGGCGTCTTGACATGGATAGCGAAATGGCGGTCCCAGGCCCGCCAGTCGAAATCCTCCACGCGGTCGTCGACGAACAGGGACGCATTGTTGACCAACAGTGTGACAGGGCCGAGCGCGGCCTGCGCCCTGCCGATAAGATCGCCGACGGCATCCATGTCTGTGAGGTCGGCGGCGACCACGGCGGCGCGACCGCCCTCGCCCATGATCTTCCGCACCAGCGCCTCGGCCTCGTCGCTTGACCGGTTGGCGTGGATGGCGACGGCGAAGCCATTGGCGGCCAGATCCTCGACGATCGCCTTGCCGATCCGCCTTGCTCCACCCGTCACCAGCGCGACGGCCGTGGCTTGTCTCATGGTGTCAATCCTCAATCGGCTTCACGATTCCGGGAAGCCGGCACAATATGACGGGCCAAGCGTTAAATGCCGTTTCCACCTAGGGCAGGAATGTGGCGAAGCGGCCCGGATGCGCTTGCGCCCCGCCGGATTCGGGGCGCCACTCACCGCAATATATGTCGCTGGACCCCTTGAACCAAGCGGTGTGCAGCGCAACATATTTAGCATGCTGACATTCGCTGTTGCGAAGATGCAACGTCACTTTTCGGCCTCATTCGCGCCGGGGAATGACCCAAGTTCAGGTTCGCTTCAGCCGCATTTCAGCACGACATTTGGAACCGTTGAGCGCCAAGCCCGTTTATCCCCCCGGACGGGCCGGGGCGTTTCATGAACAAACAAGCCTAAGTGTCTTGTGGCTTAAGGAGTATATAATGAAGACCAATCTCAAATTCGCGCCGCTCGCCGCTGCGCTCGGGCTGTTCGCCCTTGGAGGTACCGCCTTTGCGGCCGACGTCGTTTCCGAAGAGCCGCCGGCTCCCGCTCCGGTTGCCGAGCTTCCGGTCGCTTCCTGGGCCGGCCCCTATGCCGGTATCAATCTCGGCTACGGCTTCGGCGGCCATGTGAAGGCCCCGGGCGTCGACGCCAAGACCAAGGGCTTCATCGGCGGCGTTTTCGGCGGCTACAACTGGCAGCAGGAGAACTTCGTGTACGGTGCTGAAGCCGACCTCGGCTACAACGGCACCAAGGGTTCGGACAACGGCCTTTCGGCCAAGACCGGCATCGAAGGCTCGCTGCGCGCTCGCCTCGGCTATGCCGTGACCCCCGAAATCCTGCTCTATGGCACGGGCGGTCTGGCTGTTAAGGATCAGAAGATCGACGACAGCTTCACCGGCGTGCACGACAACAAGGCCATGCTCGGCTGGACGGCCGGCGCCGGTACCGACATCAAGATCACGGACAACGTGTTCGGCCGCGTCGAATATCGCTACACCGACTACGGCAGCAAGAACTTCGGCGACACCGGCAAGGTCAAGTCTTCGGACAACCGCGTCACCTTCGGCGTCGGTATGAAGTTTTAAGTCGTTAGAAGCCACGACACGGAAAAGCCGGGCCTTGCGCCCGGCTCAGACTGCTGACAAACCCCTGGCGTTAGCCGGGGGTTTTTGATTCACTGGGTCATGTTGAAGCGACCCGCCCCCGAACAGACCGCGCTCGAGATGGTAACGTTGGACCAACTGGTCCCGGCTG
>NZ_RZTO01000004.1:0-32719 GCF_003997225.1 Mesorhizobium sp. M2C.T.Ca.TU.002.02.1.1 | reverse complement strand
GACAGGACTTTCACGATCGTCGACTTGCCGGCGCCGTTTTCGCCGAGCAACGCATGCACCGTTCCCGGCGCTATGGCGACCGACACGTCATCTAGCGCGACGGTAGCGCCATAGGCTTTGCGCATCTGTGCGATGCGGATGGCGGGAACTTCGTTCGGCATGTTGATGCGACCCTGTCGGCATGCGGGAAGCGGCCGATCCCATGATCGGCCGCTTCGATCAGCGCGCGGTCATTCTTCCGGCTGGGCGACCAAGGCGGCGTTGAGACCGACTTCAGGCGTCAGATCCGAGTAGATCGAGGCGAACCAGCCCGGATTCGGGATGATGGCCGGCTGGAAAACATTGCAGCCGTCCTTCATCTCCTGCCAGGTGCCTTCGGCGCA
The DNA here is from genome assembly GCF_003997225.1 of Mesorhizobium sp. M2C.T.Ca.TU.002.02.1.1. Lineage (NCBI taxonomy): Bacteria > Pseudomonadati > Pseudomonadota > Alphaproteobacteria > Hyphomicrobiales > Phyllobacteriaceae > Mesorhizobium > Mesorhizobium sp. M2C.T.Ca.TU.002.02.1.1. The sequence goes on along the minus strand of NZ_RZTO01000004.1, from coordinate 32,336 downwards.
CAGCTTGATGTTCTCGTTCGTGACGATGTTCTGCGCCACATCCGTAAGGGCTGGAATTTCCTTGCCTTCGAGCTTGTCCACCGCCAGCTTGAGCGCCAGCGCACCGGTGAAGTTCTGCGAACCGGATGACCAACGCGGCGCACCCATCGGCCGGTAGGTGCCGTTGGCGCCGTCGACTTTGGTGCCGACCGGCAGCATCTGGATGCGGCCGCCGTTGGACGCCTCGCCCGCGCAGGGCTTCAGCTTGTCGTCGGCGATGCCAGCCTCGCTCTGCATCGAGTTGGCGGTATAGCAGCCGGCCTGCATCCAGATCCCATCGATCTGATCCCAGTTGCGGGTGGCGAGAATCTTCGACAGCTCCGTACGGGCGACCGCCTGGCTCCACATGCCGTTCGCCTCGGCCACCACCTCGATGCCCGGATGCTTGGAGAACACCTCCTTCGCGCCCTCGATGCGAAGCGTGTCGACGGTCGTGCCCGGCACGCCGCTGATCATGACCACCTTGCCCTTGCCGCCGAGTTTGTCGACCAACCACTCGGCCGACTTGGTTCCCCATTGTTTCTGATCGATGTGGACGTTGTAGGCGCAAGGTTCGGAAATGATCGAATCATAGGCGATAACCACCACACCCTTGGCGCAAGCGTTCTTCACCGCGCTGTTCAGGGCAGTGGGCGAGATAGGATACACGATGATCGCCTTGGCGCCCGCCTGCACCATCGAGTTGATCTGCTGGATCTGCTTCTGGGCGTTCGGACCGGCCACCTGCACCTGCAGGTCCACCTTGTCCGCATAGTTCTTGTGCGCCGCGAGGGCGTTCAGCATGTTGGCGGCCTCGGCCTGCCAGTCATTGCCGATGTAGCTCATGCTGAGGAATATCTTGAACTTGTCGGCGGCTTGAGCCGCCGGCGCCATTAGCGCCATGCCTGCGGCCGCGGCAAGCGCACCGACGGCAAATTTCCTCACCCTGGATTTCATATCTCTCTCCCTAGTGACTGCCTGCACAACGCAGCGCAGAACCTCGACGGATGCTGCGGAACAACGGCATCCATGCCGGGACAGCGAAGAGTCGCCTCCCGCCCGGATTGCTCCGGCCGCACGGGTTTCCTTGTTCCACAACGTCCTCCGGCACCATGTTTTCGGTGCCCTTCTCCCCTGGCCGCGTCCGCAGCCGCGTATTACGAGCCATAAAAGCGACACGCCGTCAATAAATAATCGTTGATTTGTGATCACAACCCGCGCCATGTTGCCGAAATGATCTCCCGCACTTGCGCCCCGCCATTGTGGGTATTAGCCGTTGCCGGGAAGACCGATTGTTGCAAGATGGGCTGCGCCGCCGACCCTCGGGCGGCCGGGTGATCCGAGCGCGGTCTGCCGGCCGCCGTGGAGTCCATCTTCCGCGAACCATGGAAGTGACGGAAAATTTGGATGGCTGATAAACTTTCGCCGGTCGATGTGAGCACGCTGCAGGAGCGAGTCTACCTGAGGCTGCGCGAAGCGCTTTATCAGGGCAAGTTCTCCGCCGGAGAGACATTGACCATACGCGGTCTTGCGGCAGCGCTCGGCACCAGCGCCATGCCCGTCCGCGAGGCGCTGCAGCGCCTGGCGGCCGAAAAGGCGCTTGTGCAGACGCCGAGCCGCAGCATTCGCGTTGCATCCTTCACGCCGGAACTGTTCTGGGAGCTCATCCGTATCCGCATGTCGATCGAGGGCATGGCCACGCGTCGCGCCGCGCTGAACTCTTCGCCGGGGCTGGTTGAGAGCCTGCGCGAGATCAATGCCTCGATGATCGCCGCGATCAAGACGGGCTTCACCGAAGACGTGCTGGATGCCAACAAGCGCTTTCATTTCGCCATATATGAGGCCGCGGAGATGCCGCAGTTGCTGGAGATCATCAACAATCTCTGGCTGCGCACCGGCCCGTACCTCGGCGTGGCCTACCGGATGGGCTATTCCGATCCGTTCCTCACCGGCACTCGCTTCCACGAGCGCGTCGTCCAGGCGATCGAGCGGCACGACGGTCGCAGGGCCGCATCGAACCTCAAGGTGGACATCTGGGCTACCGCGAAATGGTTCACGCGTCATCGCATCGCGATTTTTGGCGAGAACGAGGAAAAGCCGCGTCAGATGGCGCTCTGAGTTCCCGACCTGAAGGATCGCGTGGGCCGGGCGCAGTCGACACGCCCGGCTCTCGCGACCTTGAGGTCAACCGCCGAAGCGCGGCTCGGGCAAGCCCTTCACGCCGAGATCGTAGACGGCGAAGAGACCGCCTGCGTTCTGCTCGCGCTGCGGCACGCCCTTTATCGGACGGCCCATCGAACTGACGTAGAGCACATCGAGGTTCTTGCCGCCGAACATGACGCTGGTGAGATTGCGGACAGGGGACTCGATCTCCCGATCGATCTTGCCGTCCGGCGAATAGCGGATGATGCGTCCGCCGAACACATGGGCGTTCCAGATGTACCCCTCCGAATCCACGGTCGATCCGTCGAAGGTCCCGGGGTAGTCCTTGTTCGACAGGAAAGCCCGCTTGTTCGATACGCTCCCGGTCTCGATATCGTAGTCGTAAGCGTACATAAGGTCGTCGTAGGAATCGCAGAAATAGAAAGTCTTGTCGTCAGGGCTCCAGCACGGGCCGTTGGAGCACTTGATGCCGCTGTCGAGCCTCGTGATCGAAAGATCGGGATTCAGGCTGTAGAGCGCGGAGTTCCGCACCGGGCGCTGACCGCGATTGGCGTCGAAGCGGTCGTGATCGTACGACATGTAGCCAGCGACGAAGCGGCCGCGGCGGTCCACTTTGCCGTCGTTGAGCCTGTTCTCCGGCTCGTCCGCCTCCGGATCGCCGATATGGGTCAGACGCTGTGTCTTGAAGTCATAGAGGCTGAAGCCATTGGCCAGCGCCACGACGGCGCCGCCCTTCTCGCGAATCGCCATCGAGCCGATATGCAGGGGCACGTAATTGAGCTTGACGTCGCTCCCATCCTCCTTGCAGCTCCAGATCTCCGCCGCGGAACTGTCGATCCAGTAGAGGCGCTGATCCTCCACGTCCCAGAGCGGCCCTTCGCCGAGATGATTTTTGCTGTCTACGAGCAAGCGGATTTCGGCCACTGCAGTCTCCTCCCGACCCAGCCATTGCACTCGGCCGCACCGCCAACGCGGCTGCGGCTCCTCCAGCGACGACATTGGACAGCGCCGATCACGAAGTCAACATGCGTGATCACAGATCAGTCATTTCACCGTTGACGATCCAGTCGGCCTCGTGGTTACATTCACGTGGGGCACCGATGCCCAAGCGCCCGCGCCAAGCCAGGCGGGCGAGGGAAAGCCGCGATTTCAGGGAGGATTTCATGGCGGACAGCAGGGCCGGGGCGATCGACGTCGTCCTGAAGACCTTAGGCGGCATGCGGATGGTGGATCTGGCGCCCAAATTGGAGCGAGGCATCCCACGCTGGCCGACCCACCCGCATCTCACCATCGACAAGGCGGTGACCCACGATCACGATGGCTACTACTGCCAAGCGATCATGATGGCCGAGCATACGGGCGCCCATGTCGACGCGCCGGCTCACATGCTGCCCGACCGTATGGACCGCACCATCGACACTTTCCCGGCCGATCATCTTTTCGCGTCCGCCGTTCTGTATGACTTCTCGGGCCGCGACCTGAGGCCGGGCGATCTCATCACGGCCGATATGTTGCGCGACTACGAGAAGGAATCCGGCCACGCGGCAGGCGAAGGTGAAATAGCGATCGTCAACTACGGTTGGATGAAGCGCTATTGGCGCACAGATTCGAAAGCCCAATGGTATGTGCTCAACGCCCCCGGCATGTCCGAGGACGCCTGTGAGTTCTTGCGCGAACGCAAGGTCCGAGCAGTGGCCACCGATACGGTGGCAGGCGAGACCGCGATCGTGGACGGGGTGCCGCAGGCAAACCCCGGCCATATGAAGAGCTGGTTGCCGCACGACATACTGATCGTCGAGATGCTTACCAACCTCGAGGAACTGACACCGCGATCGCTGTTCCTTGCGATGCCCCTGAACATCGACGAGGGGTCGGGATCGCCGATACGGCCCGTCGCCTTCTGCCCGGCCTAACCCGTTTGCGCCTCTGCGAAAGTCCTCGCAAAGACGAAGCCGCGCAGTCGTTCGAATCTGCCGAGAGATGCCGGCCATCGCAAGGCAGGCGATTGCCTGCATGGCCCGCATCAATGCGACGCAAGCTCTATACGACCTCAACCCGAAGGCGGGTTCCGGTCGGGACATCTGAATAAGTCTGGAGGAAACGATGAATCTCAGTGGCAAGACAGCCATCATCACGGCGGGCGCATCGGGCATAGGCCGGGTCATCGCGCACCGCTTTGTCGAGCAGGGCGCGCAGGTCTGCCTTTGCGACATCGCGGACGATGCCCTGGCGGCCGTGACCAGGGAACTGCCGTCGGCGATCATTCTGAAGGCCGACGTGTCGAAGTCGTCCGACGTCGCCGCGCTTTACGACGCCTTTCTGGCGCGCCATTCGCGGCTCGACATCCTCGTCAACAACGCCGGCATCTCCGGCCCGACCAAGCGGGTCGAGGACATCACCGACGAGGAGTGGAATGAGACCATGGCGGTCAACGTCAGCGGTCAGTTCTACATGGTGCGCAAGGCCGTGCCGCTGTTCAGGCAGGCAGGCGGAGGTTGCGTGATCAACCTCTCGTCGGTCGCGGGCCGACTCGGCATGCCGCTCAGGGCACCCTACTCCGCGTCAAAATATGCCGTGCGAGGGCTGACCGACGTGTTGGCGGTCGAACTCGGCGAGATCGGTGTCCGCGTCAACGCGATCCTGCCCGGCCTGGTCGACGGGCCGCGTGGGCAAAGGGTGATGCGCGAGCAGGCGGAAAAGCGTGGTATGACGCTGGAAGAATGGATGCCTTTCTTCCTCCACAATATCTCGATGCACACCATGATCGACATGAAGGAGATCGCCGACGTCGCCGTCTTCCTCGCATCCGACCTCGCGCCGCATATTTCCGGACAATCGATCAGCGTCTGCGGCAATTTTGAGAGCTATCGCGGGCCGAAGACCGCGGGCGACTAGACCGGGTTCCTGACTCCTCTCGGCCGAAGCAGGTTTGGCTAGAAGTCAGCTCTGCAACTGGACCATGCGCAGGTAAGGCCGCAGCTCTTTCCAGCCTTGCGGGAAGCGCTCCTTCGCCTGCTCGTCGCTGAGGCTCGGCGAGATGATCACTGGCTGGCCGGGCTGCCAGTTCACCGGCGTGGAGACCTTTTGATTGTCGGTGAGCTGCAGGCTGTCGATGGCGCGCAGGATCTCGGAGAAATTGCGGCCGGCGCTCGGCGGGTATGTCAGGCTGAGGCGGATCTTCTTGTTCGGATCGATGACGTAGACTGCGCGCACCGTCACATTGGGATCGGTCGCGGCGTGGATCATGCCGTAGAGATTGGCGACCTTCTTGTCGGTGTCGGCGAGCATCGGGAAGTTGAGAGCGTGGCCTTGCGTCTCCTCGATGTCCTTTTCCCAAAGATTGTGCGCCTTCACATCGTCCACGGACAGCCCGAGCGGCTTGATGCCGCGCTTGTCCCATTCCGGCTTGAGGCGGGCTACCTCGGCAAGTTCGGTGGTGCAGACCGGGGTGAAATTCTTCGGGTGGCTGAAGAAGATGCCCCAGGAATCGCCGAGCCAATCATGGAAGCGGATGTTCCCTTGCGTGCTTTGCTGCTCGAAATCGGGAGCAATCTGGCCGAGTTGCAGTGACATGATGTCGTCCTTCCTTTCCTGGATGTGAGTCGTCAATCGTTGAAGTGCCGGCCTTCCTTGACCTCCGCGGCAAAGCCGGCGCGGATGGCGAAGTCGCCGAAGCGTTCACCCGGCAGGCGGTCTTTCGCGAATTGCCCGATGACCTTGCCGAGCATGTCCAGAATGGTGGCCTCGCCGACGTTCTCGAGAACCATCTTGTTCAGCCGCTGGCCGTGGAATCCGCCGCCGAGATAGAGGTTGTATTTGCCCGGCGCGCGGCCGGTCAGCGCGATTTCGCCGATATAGGGCCGCGCGCAGCCATTCGGACAGCCGGTCATGCGGATGGTGATCGGCTCATCCTCGAGATGATGCGCGGCCAGGATCTTTTCGATCTTGCCGACGAGATCCGGCAGATAGCGTTCGCTCTCGGCCATGGCGAGTCCGCAGGTCGGCAGCGCCACACACGCCATCGAATTCAGGCGCAAGGCGCTTGCCTTGTTGAGGCGGTCGAGCCCGAATTCCTTCATCACCCGCTCGATATCCGGGCGCGCCTCGGGCGCGATATCGGCAATGATCAGGTTCTGGTTGGGCGTGACCCGGAAGGTACCCTTGTGGATACGCGCGATCGCCCGCAGGCCGTCCATGACAGTGCCGATCACCCGGCCATTTTCGATAAAGAGCGTGCAGTGCTCTTTCCCGTCTTCGCCGCGCGTCCAGCCGATCGGATCGCCATTCGTCGTGAACTCATACGGGCGCGCGGGCTTCAGTGAAAAGCCAAGCCTTGCCTCGATCTCCGCCTTGATCCAGTCGAGGCCCTTGTCGTCGATCATGTATTTGAAGCGCGCGCGGCCACGGTCGAGCCGATCGCCATAGTCGCGCTGCACCTGCATCACCGCGTCGCAGACTTCCAGCATCTTGTCGGCCGCGACGAAGCCGATCACGTCGGCCAGCCTCGGATGGGTTTTCGGCGCCTGATCAGTGCGGCCCATGCCGCCGCCAATGGCTATGTTGAAACCCTCGAGCCTGCCGCCCGGGGCGATGGCAATGAAGCCCAGGTCCTGCGCGTAGACGTCGATGTCGTTGGACGGCGGGATGACGAAGCCGATCTTGAATTTTCGCGGCATATAGGTCCGGCCGTAGAGCGGCTCCTCCGGACCTGAGAGCTCGGTGCGCTCCTCGCCGTACCAGATTTCGCGGTAGGCGCCGGTCTTGGGGATGGCATGGTCGCTTGCTGCCTTGGCAAGCGCGTAGACCTCCGCATGCAGCTTCGAAAGCAACGGATTGACCGAGCACATGACGCCGCGCGCGTCGTCGCCGCAGGCGGCCTTGGTGTCGAGCAGCACGTCGCGCAGGCCTTGAATCGTCGCGCGCAGATTTTGCTTGCGCACGCGGTGCAATTGGAACGTCTGGCGCGTGGTCAAACGCAACGTGTCGCCGGCGTAGGCGCGGCCCAGTTCGTCGAGTTTCAGCCACTGGCTCGGACTGCAGACGCCGCCCGGCAGCCGCACGCGCGCCATGAAGGTATAGGCCGGCTCGAGCTTTTGCCGGCGGCGCTCATCGCGGATGTCGCGATCGTCCTGCTGATAAAGACCGTGAAACTTCATCAGCTTGATGTCGTCGCCCGGCACGGCGGCGGTCAGTTCTTCGGCAAGGCCGGCCGCGATGGTGCCGCGTAGCTGGTCGCTGTTCGCCTTCAGCGTCTCGTCGGGGCCGAGCCTTTCCAGCGGTTGCGACAGGTCGCGGCTGCGGTCGATTTTTTGCTGAACGGATGTCATGTGAACCTCAGTAGACATCGATTTGATAGCGATGGTCGCGCTGCAGAGCGCCGAGATAGTCGTCGGCGGCTGCCTTGCCGCGCCCGCCCTGCTGCTGAACGATGGTGCGAAGGGCGGCATGGACATCGGGAGCGAGCTTGGCGCCGTCGCCGCAGACGTAGACATGCGCGCCTTCCTCGAGCCACGCGAACACGTCGCGCGCATGCTCGACGAGGCGGTGCTGGACATCGGTCTTCGCCGCGCCGTCGCGGGAAAAGGCGACGTTCATGCGGCTGAGCACGCCGTCCTTCTGCAGGTCCTGCCACTCGGTCTGGTAGAGGAAGTCGCTGTGGAAGTTGCGCTCTCCGAAGACAAGCCAGGACTTGCCCGTCGCGCCCCGCGCCTCGCGCTCCTGCAGGAAGGCGCGGTACGGCGCCACTCCGGTGCCGGCGCCGATCATCAGGATCGGCGCATCGTCGTCCGGCAGGCGGAAATGACGATTCTCCTGCACATAGACGGACACCGTTGTGTCCGGCTCGGCTCGTTTCGAGAAATGGCCGGAGGCGACACCGGAGCGTGGTTCGCCGTGCAGTTCGTAACGGACCGTGCTCACCGTCAGATGCGCTTCGTCGGGCATCGCCGCGAGGCTCGATGCGATCGAATAGAGCCGCGGCTGCAGCGGACGCAGGCCCGCGACGAAGGTCTGCGGATCGATGCCCTGAACCGGGAAACGCCTGACGATGTCGATCACATGATGGCCTCTGAGAAAGGCGGCGCGTGCTTCGGCCTGCTGTTCGCCGCGCAATTCGTGGAGTTCCCGGGCGCCGCTGGCCTCCGCCCAATGCTCGATGAAGCGCGGCGTCGCCGCCGTGATCTCCAGCGCTTCGCCAAGCGCGTCGGCGAGCGTCGTTTTGCGCTCCTTGAGCGAGAGGGGCGTGTCGGCCGAGAGCCGCAGCGTGTCGAGCAAGGACTCGACGAGGCGCGGATCGTTGCGCGGCAGCACACCAAGCGCGTCGCCCGGTTCGAATGCCAGACCCGAGCCTGCCAGCGACAATTCAATGTGCCGGGTTTCCTTGCTCGACCCGCGCCCCGTCAGGACGAGATTCTCGATGACGGTGGCGGGAAATGGTGCCCGCTTGTCGAAGGCGGGCGTGGGCGTCGCTGAAGCGGAACCCGGTCCGACGGCCCTGGCGGTCGCCCCGCCATTGCCCGCTTGCGCGGGCGGCGTGAGCTTGGCCACCACCGCCTTGATCCAGCCAGCTGCATCCTCGTCATAATCCACGTCGCAGTCGACACGTGCTGCGAGGCGCGCGGCGCCAAGTTCCTCCAGGCGGCGGTCGAGGCGTTTTCCCGCTCCGCAGTAATGCTCATAGGTGGAATCACCGAGCGCCAGGATCGCGTACCGCAGATCGGGCAGGCGCGGCGCCTTGCGGCCTTCGGCGAATTCGAAGAAACCCTTGCCGGAAAGCGGCGGATCGCCCTCGCCATGCGTGCTGGTGACGATCAGCAAGTCCTGCTCGTCCTTCAGGCGGCGCAACTTGTAGTCGGCCATGTCGACGACCGTGGGCTCGATGCCCAGCCGGGCAGCGGCCTCGCCAAGCGCCTTCGCCAGGCCGGCGCCATTGCCCGTCTCGCTGCCGAACAGGATGGTCAGGGAGCGCGTCGATGGCGTGGCCGCCGGCCAGGGCGCTATTGGATCGAGCGTTGCAAGCGGCAGGCCGGCTCCGGTGTGCGGCGCCCGCGCATTGTGATCGAGGCCGGCGAAGTAGCCGCTCAGCCACAGCCCCTGCCCCGGCCCCAGGGAGGTGGCGAGCGCATTGATCTGGTTCCACTGTTCCGCCGTGAAACCCGGTCCTGGAAACTCGAACGCCGTCATCTGGTACTTCCTTGAGCATGGTCTCGCCGCCGTTGGCTTGGCCGTGCGAAGGCTCATTCAGGACCGAGGTTCCAGCGGACGGGCGCGACCTTTTGCATCGCGTTTTTCACTCAGACAAACGAATGATATTGCTGTCTGGCTGCAAGAATTTTGCACTAAACGGCGATTTAAACTGCTGTTCTAACATTCGTCCGAAGGGCACATCTTTCTTTCCAAGAACGACATGTTCCATGGTCAAAAAGCCTTATCGCCCGGCTTCAATATTTTTGGCGTTTGGATCGGGAAGGCCCCAACGCAACCAGCACGTTGCGATCCTGGCCCCGATGTGTCGCGTCGCGCCGATCGGCGGCCTGACAGCTGGGATCCGGCCTGACCGCCTCAGGAAGCGATGCGTGGCCGGCCGGTGGCGGTCGCCACGACGATGGCTTCGACGAAACTGCGCTCGCCCTCGATCGTCGCCACCTTGACCTGCCGCGCGGTCTCGATCCGGGGCTGATCGGTACCGGCACGCTCGGCAAGGCCTGCCGCCAGGATGCGAACATGGGCCTCGGCGGCGGCCATCGCTTCGTCCTCGGTATCGAAGTCGTCCAGCCGCTCGCCGGAATTCAGACGGAAAAGCCCGATCTCCGGCTGGCTGACGCGTGCTTCCGCCGACATGCGTACCTGCCCGACGACCGCACCCAGCGCATTTGCCACGTCGGCGTGCTCGGCGATATGGCAGTCATTGCCGATCAGGGGTGGCAGGCCGGCATAGTGGAGCGATGCGGAGGCGCCCAGGCCTATCACCGGACGGTCGAGCACGATCGACAGCCGTGCCATTCCGCCTCGCCGACGAACCGCCCTCTGGACCAGCGGATTGGCAACGGAGACGCCGCCATCCAGCCCATCCTCGGCAAAGACTGTTTCCAGAATGGCTTCGGCCGAACGCCGGGTGACGCAGGCGAGAACCATCTCGGAAAGTGTGTCCGCGTCTTCCGCAATGCGATGCCCCTGGCCGTCGCGCCTGCGCGCAAACAGCTCCGCGCCCAATCGGGCGGCGGCAGGGTCCCAGTTGGCCTGCCGGTCGAGCACGTGAGCCGCGTCGGACGGTGTGAAGCCGACGATATGCACCAGCCCGCGCGCGACCAGGCGATTGAGCGTCGCGACCTGTGACGTCGACATCAGCAGTTCGTCGAGCGCGGCGGGAACAGCCGAGATACCGGCGTAAAGCCGCGCCTCCGTGGTCGTCAGGCCAGCAGCGAAGCGGTCTGGAACACCCGTGCGCAAGGCAAAGCGGCCATCAAGCCGGCTGGTGGTGGGCTTGAGCAATTGGCGCTGCAAATCCTTGCGCACGATATCGCCATGCTCCACCGCGGCCAGCGCCAGCGGCACGAGCCGGCGCGGCCCGAGCACGATCGCCGAGGTCAGCGACCGCTCCTGAAGCGAAACTTCCGAGTCTCCCCCGAGGCCGAAGGTGCGCATGGCGACAGCCTCGACCATTGTTCGCTGGCCGCCGACGGTCGCGCCTTCGGGATCGAGCCGCAGGCGGCCGCCTTCCAGAACGGCGATATCTGTGGTCGTGCCGCCGATGTCGGAAATCACCGCATCATCGAGGTCCGTCAGATACCGTGCTCCGACCAGGCTGGCGGCCGGGCCGGAGAGGATGGTCTCGATCGGCCGGGCTCGGGCAAATTTCGTGGTGACCAACGTGCCATCGCCGCGCACCATCATCAGCGGCGCCGCGATGCCGCGCTTTTCGAGGAAGCCCTCGGTGGCATCGATAAGGCGGGCGATCATGGAGATGAGGCGCGCGTTGAGAAGCGTCGTCAGCGCGCGGCGCGGCCCGCCGAGCTTCGACGACAGTTCATGCGAGCAGGTTACCGGAAGTCCGGCACGTTCGCCGATAAGCTCGCGAGCCGCGATCTCGTGTTCGGGATTGCGGACCGCGAAATAGGACGCCACGGCGATGCCTGAAACCGTATCGGCAAGAACGGGCAATGCCTCCGCCAGAGCATCCAGCGCAAGCGGACGCGGATCGCCGTGAACGTCATGCCCGCCTGGGCAAAAAACGACGGGATCGGAGCCCAACGCCTTAGCCAACCCGCTTCGGGCAAGATCGTCTTCGGCGAAGCCGATCATCACCAGCGCGACCCGGCCGCCCTGCCCTTCGATCAGCGCGTTGGTGGCGAGCGTGGTCGACATCGACACCAACTTGATCGCCGCGGGAGAAATGGCTGCCGCGCCGAGGACCGCATCGACGGCGCCGGCGATACCTTCGGCGAGGTCATGCCGGGTCGTCAGCGACTTGGCCTTGGCGACGATGCCCGCGGCTTCGGACCACAGGACGGCATCGGTGTAGGTGCCGCCCGTATCGATGCCGAGATACAGCGGGAAAGCCTGTCCGATGGCTGCGTTCATAGGCCGCCCTGCCCTGGATTGGGAGAGAAATAGACCACGAATGTCATGCGGTGCCCGGCGGCCAGGGCTGGTCCGGACGGTAGAATAAAGCAAGCTTGAGGCTTTCGGCGATACGAACGGCCTTGCGCCAGAACAGGCCCGCTGTCTCGGCATCCAGCGATTCGGCGCAACTTTCGCCGAACAAAGCGAGCCAGCGATCGAAAAGCTCGATCTCCAAGCCTTCGATGCGTTTGTGGATCACGACAGGCTGGCCCCTGTAGCGCCCCGTGGTCAGCATCACCGACGACCAGAAATCGTACATCTTCTGCAGATGCGGTCCCCATTCATCCTGGATGACGCGCTCGAAAATCGGGCCGAGGTCTGGATCGGCGCGAACCTTGTCATAGAATAGGTCCACGAGCCGGCGAATCTCCTGCTCGGAAACCAGGGCCCTGTCCTTCACGCCGGTGCTCACCGCTCGATACCCGCCCCGCCTTCAAACCATCGCGTAGGCGATGTCGAGCGGAACGCGGTGGTCATCGACCGCCCGAACGCCGGCAGTGTTCTCGGCCAGAACAAGCGATGCCTTCCGTTCCTGTTCCGACATGTAACCGCCCCAGAGGGCAACCACCCCATTGGTCACGACCACGTCGGTTTCCCCGATCGACGGCCATGGTTCTTGCCGCAGCGCACCAACAATTTCCTGCCTGATACTGGCGTCGTCGTGCATCGAGACGGTGCGAGGCAGGCTCCTCCTGGCGCGAGCAAGGGCACGCACCAGATCCGCCCGGCCAACGATCCCCACGACCTGTCCGCCAACAACGACGAAGACGCGCCGGGCGCGATCGACTTCAAGCAGTGCGGCGATTTCATCGATCGGTGTGCTCAACGAAACTGTGACCACCTGCCTGGTCATGACGTCAGTCACATGGACGGAGTGCGATTTCAGATAGTCCGCCGCGAGCGCCGTGTTGTTGCCGAAGAGCCAAACCCACCACGAACACCGCGGCGCGGCTGTCCCGATCTCGGCCCTGTGGATCAGGTCCTCCTCGCTTACGACCCCGAGCAGCGCGCCCTGGTCGATCACCGCAACCGCGCTCAAACCGCGCGTGAAAAGGAGGTCGCACACTTCGTCCAACGTGCTGTCCGGCCCGACCGCGATCACCGGTGACGTCATGATATCCAATGCGACCAGCGTCCGTGCTCTGTCAGGAGACCGAATGCCCGGCAACGGAAGCACTTTGCGGTTATCGCTCTTGGACCTTCCCATCGTCTGCGCGCCTCACCGCGTCCTTCCCAAGTCGACACCCCAACGATTGGGCTTGCGACGACACCAACGCCGTCAGTTCGAACTGAAGATTCAGCCCCTTTTGCATGCAGGGCAAACGAAATTTATTGCCGCTTCAGCGCAAATAAATTGTACTAACTGGGTCTTTTCTTTTGCGGGTCCGCATGCGTTTCTAAGCGGATGATGCCTTCGCAGGCGCCAGCGAAGGCATCGGCTTTTCAAACCCATCCCGATCAGACAAGGGGGCAGACGTCGCCATGGCGATCAACTGGAACGATCTCAGCGCTCAGGAGAAAACGGCCCTGAAGCGTATGAATCGCGGACCATGCCCCGGTCTGGACGAGACCTTGGCCAGGCGCCTCATTACACTTGGGTTGGCTCAGGAGAGGCCAAGCGGGATCGGCATCAGCAGGGCGGGACGGGAACTGGTGATCGACGTCCTGCTCCGCGCGCGACCTGACCGGCCTTGATCCGGCCAAAGGCGATGCCGGCGCGCGACGCAAGGCGACGGAGGAAGCAACTCGCATCAGTGCCTTCAGGATGGGCCGCCCAATCTCCCGAACATTCGGCCGGAACGGCGATGCGCCGCTCATTTGACGACCTCCTTCAGGCCGCGTAGCGCCTCCTGCACGTCGGCCCGCGCCTCGCCCGCCTCCGGATAGACCGCATAAGCCGGATAGGTGAATTCCGGCGCGCCCTCCACGACCTCCAGTTCTCCCGCCTCGATATGCGGAGCCGCGGCGCCCCTGCGGAAATAGCCTCTCCCGCCGGCGCGCAGGATATAGCTCAAGCCCAGTGGGCCGAGTCCGACCAGCACTCCCGGCTCGCCAAATGTCGTGGAGCTGGCGCCATGCAACGCCGCGAACAGCGGCCCCCAGTCGACATAGACATAGTCTCTGGCTTGGTCTTCATCCTCGTTCACGGTTTTGACCAGGACAAGCTGCTCCTCGACAAGCAACTCCACCCGAAAGCCAGGCAGCATCTTGGGCGCGTAAAGCACCGCGATATCGAGAACCCCGGTCCTGAGCTGTTCGATGAGTTGGTCCGGCACACCAACCTGCGCGTGGATGGCGATTTCCGGACTCATCTTCCTCATCCAGACCAGCCAATCCAGCAGAAGCGGGTTCCAGAGACTGAGCTCGCCGCCCAACGCCACCACGCTTGTCCGTCCCGACGGGATGGCGAGCTGATGGCGAGCCCTCTCCCAGATCTGCACGAACGACTGCGCGTATCGTTCGAACTCGCGCCCTGCCGGCGTTAGCTGCGCGCCGTTTCGATTACGGATGAAGAGCTGACGGCCGAGTTCTTCCTCCAGCGTGCGGATGCGCGCGCTCACCGTGGTCTGGGTAACGTGAAGGCGATCCGCAGCCTTCAGAAAACTGCCCGAATGGACGATTTCAAGGAACGTTCGAGCGCGGTCGATGTCCACTGGCGCCTCCTGTTAATGCAATAATTTTGTACTCATACAGCATTTAATTCCGTTTGCCTTCCTGTTTCCCGCGGAGCACGTTTTCGCCAACGTGTGAGGCGCACGGAAACGGAGCTGACCATGGCCGAGAAGAGATACCCCGATCCGGAAATCCGGGAATACGCATCTCCGCCCTGCTTCGCGCACGAGCTTTCATCCGAATATGGCGTACAATCGGAGCCAGGAGATTCCTGGAGCTGCGTCCTGCGCTGGCGCAAGGCGGAACGTCTGAGGCTGATCGAGGAGCGCCTCGCCATCGACGCCGAGGAGAGGAGCGCCAGGTCAAACCGCATCGCCTCGCGTCTCGATCTTGCCATCGGCAAGGTCAGCGGCCACATCGTAAGCGGATATTGGCCCTTCCGCGGCGAACCCGACCTTCGCAACTGGGCGATCAAGATCATGGAACGCGGCGGCAGGATCGCGCTTCCCGTCGTCATCAGGAAAGGCTGGCCGCTGGAGTTTCGCGTCTGGAGGCCGGGCGACCCGCTTGAGCGTGGCGTTTGGAATATCCTTGTTCCCTCACGCGGTCCCTCGGTCTTGCCGGACGTCGTGATCGCGCCGGTGGTCGGCTTCGACGCAGCGAACTACCGCTTGGGATATGGCGGCGGCTTCTTTGACAGGACGCTCGCCGCGATGCACCGTCGGCCGCTGGTCGTCGGCGTGGGTTACGCAGGAAGCCGGCTGCGAACGATCTATCCGCAGCCTCACGACATTCCGATGGACGTAATCGTCACGGACGACTGAAACATCAAGCAGACAGCGTCTGGTTCCCCGATCGCGACGACGGCTGAATGTCGCCCGTCCCGGCAACCATCCGGCTTGCCTGCAATGAAAGGCAGGTAGAGCGCCATGTCGAATCCAGCAGCAACGTTCGACGACCACAAGCCCCGGTTTCTCGTCAGGTGGCTGTGGTCGACCAACCACAAGGATATCGGAACGCTCTATCTGATCTTCTCGATCATAACTGGGATCTTCGGCACCGGGCTTTCGGTGCTGATCCGGATGGAGCTCCAGGAGCCCGGGTTGCAGATATTCAGCGACCCGATGACCTACAATGTCGTCGTCAGCTCGCACGGTCTCGTCATGATCTTCTTCGTCCTCATGCCGGCGTTGATCGGCGGTTTCGGCAACTGGATGGTGCCGATCATGATCGGCGCGCCCGACATGGCGTTCCCTCGCATGAACAATATCTCGTTCTGGCTGCTGGTGATGGCGTTCATCCTCTTCATCACCTCGATATTCGTCCCGGGAGCGCCAGGCACGCTTGGCCACGGTGGTGGCTGGACGCTCTACCCGCCGCTTTCGACCTCCGGCCAACCAGGCCCAGCGGTCGACCTCGTCATTCTGTCGATCCACCTTGCGGGAGCGTCATCGATCCTCGGCGCGATCAACTTCATCACCACCATCTTCAACATGCGCGCGCCTGGCATGACGATGCACAAGATGCCGCTCTTCGCCTGGTCGATGCTGGTGACGGCCTTCATGCTTCTCATGTCGCTGCCGGTGCTTGCCGGCGCGATCACGATGCTGCTCACGGATCGCAACTTCGGCACGACATTCTTCGTTCCCGATGGCGGCGGCGACCCAATCCTCTACCAGCACCTGTTCTGGTTCTTCGGCCATCCGGAGGTCTACATCATGATCCTGCCCGGCTTCGGCATCATCAGCCACGTCATCTCGACCTTCGCCAAGAAGCCAATCTTCGGCTATGTCGGCATGGCCTATGCGATGGTGGCGATCGGCGCGATCGGCTTCGTCGTGTGGGCGCATCATATGTATACGACCGGCATCTCCGTCGACAGCCAGCGCTACTTCGCCTTCGCCTCGATGGTGATCGCCGTTCCGACGGGCGTGAAGGTGTTCTCGTGGCTGGCCACGATGTGGGGCGGGTCGATCGAGTTCAAGACGCCGATGCTGTTTGCCATCGGCTTCGTCCTGCTTTTCACCATCGGCGGCGTCACCGGGATCATGGTCGCCAGCCCCGGAATCGACCGCTCGTTGCACGACACCTACTTCGTGATCGCCCACTTCCACTACGTGCTGTCCCTGGGCGCGGTCTTCGCCATCTTCGCGGGCTTCTACTACTGGTTCCCGAAGATGACCGGCTACATGTACAGCGAAGCCTTGGGAAAACTGCATTTCTGGACGATGTTCATAGGCGTCAACCTCGTCTTCTTCCCGCAGCACTTCCTCGGCATGGCTGGCATGCCGCGCCGCACCGCCGACTATCCGGACGCTTTCGCCGGCTGGAATTTCGTCGCGTCCATCGGGTCCTACATCTCGACCGTGGGGCTGATCATCTTCTTCGTCGCCGTTGTGGAAGCTTTCAGCCGCAAGCGCACGGCCAGCGCCAATCCATGGGGCGTAGGGGCGACCACGCTTGAATGGCAGCTGCCCTCGCCGCCTCCTTACCACCAGTTCAAGCAACTGCCGCGTATACGCTGAGCGGGTGTTGTAACAACAAATGGAATCCGACCAGACCGACGATGTGGAGGTGGAAATGGATCAAGTCGCCGACGCAGGGAGCCAATGGCTTGCGATATTGCTGCTTGTGTCGTGGTGGGCGCTTCTAGGATTGCTCGACCTGATGTTTCCGAAAGCGGGTTCAGAGGTCTTGAAGCCGCTCGTTGGCCCAGCCAGCAATGCATCAAGGGAAGACGCGGCTTCCTCCGTGAGGCCTTGCGGCATGGTCAGCCGGGCCGATCCTTCTTTCGACGAGCAGCATTTCTTGCACGGCGCCGCCAGCGCCTACGAAACGATCCTGCACGCTTACGCCAAGGGTGACATGAGAACACTGCGTTTGTTGCTGTCACCGGAAGTGTTGGCTGCCTTCGAGACCGCAATTGACGAACGGAGCAGCCGCGGGTTTGAGATGGATATAACCTTCGTCTGCTTAAAGGAGGCATCAGTGACCGGCGCCGATGTGGCGAGGAGCGTTGCCGAAATTAGTGTCCGCCTCACGGCTCAGCTCATCAGCGTGACCCGTTCGGCCAGCGGCGTGCTCGTCGACGGCGATCCTCAGCGCATCATCGAAACAAGCGATGTATGGACGTTCTCGCGCGACCTTTCGCAAGGGAACCCGCAATGGCGACTTGTGGCCACAGATGAGGATGACGGGCTCAAAGCGGCATCTTGACCGCTGCTGCGGCGGCAAAGCCCGGAGTCTGCTCCGCAACGTTTCAAGAACTTGATGAAGACTATCGTTGAACTGAAATGTGCGCCCGGCCGATGTAGTCGTGAAGGTGCCATCCTACTCGAACATGATCCGAGCGGCCCCTCTTTTGGCGATCAAGGATCCGTTCGGCCTGTTGTTTGGTATAGGGACCCATCGGCCGGGTCTTTTCGTTCCCGCGGCGGACCCGGCAATACCAGTGGCTGCCGTCCGAGAGGGCGCAACCGTGCGCAGTCCCCTGCAGTGCTAAGTTCCCGTTGCAAGATGGACATGGAAAGCCGTTCATGGTGCCGCAGCCCAACATTCCTTGACATCGGGTATTTATCCGAAATTATGCAGGAAAAAGGGATCGCAAGCATGACGGGAATCGCGCTGTCGGGCGTATCAAAGCACTTTGGCGCGGTTGAGGTGATCCGCGACGTGAGCCTGGACATCGAGCCGGGAGAGCTGGTCGTGTTTCTCGGTCCGTCCGGTTCTGGCAAGACGACGCTGCTCCGGATGATCGCCGGTCTCGAAAGCATCGACGAGGGCACACTGACGATCGACGGGGTGCGCTCGGAAAACCTTGCGCCGGGCAGGCGCAACGTTGCGATGGTCTTCCAGAACTATGCGCTTTACCCACATATGACCGTCGCGGAGAACATGGCCTTTGGGCTAAGGAACATTCGGGTCGCGCCGGATGTTATACGCCGGCGGATCGCTGAGGCCGCGCGTATCTTGGAGATCGAGGTGCTGCTCAACCGGCGGCCCTCGCAGCTCTCTGGCGGACAGCGCCAGCGCGTGGCCATCGGGCGTGCGATCGTCAAGGAGCCCAAGGCATTCCTGTTCGACGAGCCACTCTCCAATCTGGACGCGGCGCTTCGAGCCCGCACACGCGTCGAGCTTGCCGAACTGCATCAACGTCTGAAGTCGACGATGATCTACGTCACCCACGATCAGGTGGAGGCGATGACGCTTGCCGACCGTATTGTGATCCTGAACAATTGCCGGATAGAGCAGATGGGAAGACCGGTCGAGGTCTATGCACGTCCCGCGTCGCGATTCGTCGCTACCTTCGTGGGGTCTCCGGCGATGAACATCCTGCCTGTTACGATTTCGGGCTCGGGCGACAGGCTCAACGTGCGCTTGGCGGATGGATCGCTTGTCGAACTTCCGGGCAGACCCGCCAACAGGGATTGGCGCGAACTAGGAGTGCGGCCGGAAGCGCTGACTGTCGTCGCGGAGGGCGGGGACGCATTAGCCACGGCCACCGTTGTCGAGCGGCTTGGGGAGCGAACGCTCATCTATGCCCGGCTCGCGGATGGGACCCAGGTGACGGCGCAAGATCGCGGGCTTTCGAGCGTCAAACCGGGCGACGCCGTTCGACTGAAGTTCGACACCACGGCCCTGCATCTCTTCGCCGCGGACGGATCGACCTGGCACGCGCACGCCGACGGGGCCTGAACCCGTAGGCGCGACGCGTTTTAGCCCTTGATACCTGCCGAGAGCGTTATCGCTTCGGTTACTCGGCGCTGGAAGAGAAGATAGGCCAGCGCCACTGGAAGGCCGGCCAGCACGGCCGCCGACAGCTGGCGCGCATAGTAGACACCGAAGGCGTCGTTGACCTGCGTGATGCCGACGGTGATCGTCATCATCTCGGTGCGGGTCACGGAGAGGAACGGCCACAAAAACGCGTTCCACGTCCAGATGAAGCAGACGATCGACAGCGCCGTCGTCACCCCCCAGTTCATCGGCATGTAGATCTTGAAGAGGATCCCGAATTCGGACGCGTTGTCCATGACCGCAGCCTCGCGGAAGTCCTTCGGGACCTGATCGAAGAACTGCTTGTACACGATGACAATGACGGGGTGGATAAGCTGCGGCAACATGATTCCGGCCCAGCTGTTGATCAGGCCGAGGTTGGCGACCAGCACGAAATGATTGATGATAAGCGCTGAAATTGGCACCATGAAGGAGGCAAGGATCAGCCACCATAGCGCGATCCGCCCTGGGAACCGCAACTGCGAGATCGCGTAGCCGCACATCATCGAGATGAAGATGGTGATGACCGTTACGCCGACCGCGACCGCGACCGAATTGATGTACCAGCTGCCGATCGGTGTGGTGGTCAGCGCGCTGATGTAGTTCTCCAGCGTCGGCGTCTCGGGCCAGAGTTCGATGTAAGGCCGGACGACCTCACTGTCCGGTTTGAGCGATGAGATCACACCCCAATAGAGCGGGAACGCCCAGAGGATGGCGCAGACGAGCGTCAGTGCCGTGATGATCCCGCCCCAAAAGTTCCAGCGTTGCGCGGCCATGACGTTCATCGGCGCCGCCTTTCGGCGAACCGGAGCAGTTGGAATTGCAGGACCGAGACGACGACCACAAGCACGAAAAGGGTCACGGCGACAGCAGCCGCCCTGCCTCCCTGGTTCTGCTGGAAGGCCTTCTGGAAGACGTAATAGACGAGCACCATGTTGTCGTTCGGCCGGCCGCCGATCGAGAACAGATAGACCTGGTCGAATATCTTGAGTTGCAGGATCAGTTGGATGGTGAACACCAGCGAGGTGACCGGCCACAGCAGCGGCCAGGTGATGCGCCGGAACGTGGTCCATCGCGTCGAGTTGTCGAGCGCCGCGGCTTCGTAGATCTCCGCCGGTATGGACCGCAGTCCAGCGAGGAAGAGGAGGATCGAGAAGCCCGCGGTCCACCAGATCGTCACCCCGGCCACAGCCGGCAAGAACCAGACGCGCGACTTGAAGACCGGCACGCGCGGGACTCCGAGCCAGTCCAGCGCATGCATCGCGATCCCGAACTGGAAATTCAGCGTCCAGTCCCAGATCAGGTAGACTACGGACACCGGCAGGATGTAGGGCAGGAAGAACAGCGCCAGAACGATCGCCTGGAGCCGGCCCTTGAGGCGCGACACGCCAAGCGCGATCAACAGGGCGATGAGTGTTCCGGGGACGACTGTCATCAGCACGAAGTAAGCGGTGTTCCAGACCGCGCGCCGGAACATCGGGTCGTTGTCGAGCCGCAGGTAGTTGTCGAGACCAACCCACCGACCAGCGCCGATCAGCGGCGCGTCGGTAAAGGAGATGCGGAACATCTGGACCGTCGGATAGACGAACGCCAGCAGGTAGATCGCCAGGAAGGGGGCGACCAGCACCAGTGCGACAAGACGTTCGGTGCGGAAGTTACGAAGCATGGCTCTTCCTCAAGTATGGCTGGGATCGCTCTGGACCGGGCGTTCCCAGCCTTTTGAGCCTACATGCTGTTCAGCTCTTCCTTGATGGATTTCACCGCCTCGGCCGGATCCATCTCTCCGTTGAGGGTCGGCACGAAATAATTGGACATGATGTCGAAGATCGGCCCGGCGACACCAGCCTTGGGCGACTTTGGATCGAAGATCATGTTGGCCGTCAGCGTCGAGTAGGTCGCGTTTGGCTGCATCGCCTTGTATTCAGCCGTTTCGGTGACTGGCTTGTAGGCCGGAATGTGGCCTGCCGTGGCCCAGAACAGCGAGTGCTTGTCCATCCATGAGATCACCTCGAGAACCGCGGCACGCTTTTGCGGGCTGATCTCCTTGCCCTTGTTCTTTGGAATTGCGAACGAGTGGCTGTCGGCATAGGTGCATGGCTTGTCGAAGATCACCGGGATCTCGACGGCGCCCCAGTCGAACAGCTTGCCTTGCTTGGCGAGGTCGGTCATCGTGGGAACCTCCCAGACGCCGTTGATCATCATTGCGGCCTTGCCCGAGGTGAACAGGGCGACGGTCGCGGGATAGTCCGTGTAGGTCGACTGCAGCCCTGCCTTCGTCCACCCTTGCAGAACCGCTAGCGCCTTCTCCAGCTTTTCGGGATTGTCCCCGGCGAGGAACTCGTTGCCCGTCAGAAGCTCGCCGCCTTGCTGGCACACCAGCGAGTAAATGGTGCGGTACATGAAGTTGCCGTCCGCAGTGACACTGCCCAACGGGAACTCGACCCCGGCGTCCTTCAACTTCTTGAGTGTGGCGGTAAACTCGTCCTTGTTGCCCATGCCCATGGGACGGCCGTCGCCGCCAAGCACGCCTGCCTTCTTCAGGAGGTCGCGATTGTAGTAAAGGACGATTGGATGGGTATCGAGCGGCACTGCGTATTGCCTGCCGTCGACCGTCACGGCGTCCATCGTCGTCTGGGAGAAATCCGAGGCCGATAGGCCCATCTTGCTCATGTCGTCGGCGGTGATTTCCTCGAGAATGTCCTGGCTCACCGCCAAGGGGATGCGGCTGGCGTGATAGGTCATGACGTCTGGCGCCTCACCGACCGCGGCCGAGGTCTGCACCTTCGTATAGAAGGGCGTCCCCCACTCCAGCGTCGTGGCGTCGATCTTGATCTTGCCGGCGTGGGCGGTGTTGAAGTCGGTGATCATCTGCTTCATGCGCACACCGTCACCGCCACCGAGGAAATCCCACCATATGACGGTTTCCTCGGCCTGGGCCGCTACGGACCAGAATCCTCCGGCCGCAACCACCGCTACGGCCATCATCCTGCGAAAGTTCATCTCAGCTTCCTCCCGAGCACGGCGGTTGGATCCGCCTTGAACCTCTCAATGCTACACCAAACCAATCCGCCCGCAACGGATTTTACGATATATATCTGATAGTCGGATATTAACTCAGAGCGTCACACGAACCATCGAGTAGGAGTGCGGCGGCAGGTTCAGCGTCATTCCCTTGCCGCTGAGCGCTGCCCCGTTGCCTTTGACCGGCGATACGTTGTCGGGCGCGTCCTTCGTGTTGCAGGCCTCGAGATCGTCATGACGGATGACCGTATGCTCGATGGACTTGGCGGCAAACCGATCGAGGGCGATTTCCGCCTCTATCGTCTCGGATCCATGCCGGTTGATTGCGAAGAAGGTCAGCGTGCCGGCGTTTGAATCGTGCACGCCCGCAATGTCGAGCCACGGCACCTTGTCGGCCGCGGCCGCGTTATAGGTAGGCACCTCGACCGCGAGTTGCAGCGCGGTGCCGCGGCCATGCCTGGAGGCCAGCATGAAAGGCCAGTAGATCGTTTGCCGCCAGGCGCTGCCGCCGGGCTCCGTCATGATCGGCGCGATAACGTTCACCAGCTGCGCAATGCAGGCGATGCGAACAATATCCGACCGTCGGATGAAGGTGTTGATGATGCAGCCGACTTGCAGCACGTCCTCGAAATTGTAGATGTCTTCCAGAAGCCTGGGCGCTTCCGGCCAGTCCCAGCGGCGCATCCGCTCGGCGTCCTGCTTGCGCTGATGGTACCAGACGTTCCACTCGTCGAAGGAAATCTTCACGTCCCGTTTCGAGCGGGTCTTGGCCTTCACGTAGTCGATGATGCCGGAAACCGTGCCGATGTAGCGATCGAGCTTGGCGGGAAGAGCGAGATATTCGGCCGTATTCTTCTCGTAGTTCTCGAAATACATATGGAGAGAGATATAGTCGACCTGCTCGTAGGTCGCTTCCAGCACGGTTGCTTCCCACTGCGGATAGGTCGGCATATTGGAATGCGACGAGCCACAGACGACCAGTTCCACCGTCGGGTCGAGGCCGCGCAGCGCCTTGGCGGTCTCGTTGGCGAGATGGCCGTATTCGCCCGCCGACTTGTTGCCGACCTGCCACGGGCCGTCCATCTCATTGCCGAGACACCAGAGGCGGCAGTTCCAGGGTTGCGCGCGTCCGTTCTTGGCCCTGAGGTCGGACCAGTAGCTGCCGCCCGGGTGGTTGACGTACTCGACGAAGGCCCGCGCCTCGTCGAGGCCGCGGGAACCGAGATTGACGGCAAGCATCATCTCGGTGCCGGCCTTTTCGGCCCAGTCGGCGAATTCGTGGATTCCAACCAGGTTCGGCTCCGTGGTGCGCCAGGCAAGATCGAGCCGCCGCGGGCGGTTCTCCTTTGGGCCTATGCCGTCTTCCCAATTGTAGGCCGACACGAAGTTGCCACCCGGGTAGCGGCAGATCGGAGTGTCGAGCGCACGCACCAGCTCGATCACGTCCTTGCGCATCCCCTGTGCGTCCGCTTGTGGATGTCCGGGCTCGTAGATGCCCGTATAGATCGCCCGGCCGAGATGCTCGAGAAACGAGCCGTAAAGACGTTTGTCGGTATCCGCGACGGCATAGGCCGCGTTCGCCGTGACTCTGGCCTTCATGATCCCTCCCGCGGATTATCAATCTGACTTTCCGGTCTATATCCAGGTCTCGGATCAGTTAATGGCGGAGTTCGGTCGCCCGTCAAGGGCCTTATGCATGTCGCCCAGAAGTGTGCGCGGTTCTGGGACAACGACATGCATCAAAACAAAGACTTGAAGCGCGTCGCCTGAATCCGGTTCAGCGCGAGGCGCTTTAAGATGCCCTCAAGCCTTCAGCAGGCGCAGAACGATGTCGTTGCTGTAATTGCCGAAGCCGCTGCCGAAGATATTTACCCCGCCAGGGTGACGCGCATCTTCCTTCACGCCGATTCTGATCCGGATCGAGCGGTGCCGCTCGAGCTCCAGATCGGCCAGCGAGCATTTGGAAACCTTGTCATTGTTGCGATAGGTGCCGTTGTTCGTGACGCGCCAGTGTGCGAGGTCGCCATACTGCGATCCGGCCAGCTTCCACCAGCCGGGCGTATGCTTGCCGCGCTTGTCCCCATAGTCGGCCGGCGCCGTCCAGGTATCGATCTCGTGCCCGTTGATCGCCACCGTGATGTCCGATGGCCAATCCTTCGATGTGCCCGGCACCTCCGACGAAAGCTCCATCGCCAGTTCCAACCCGCCGACCTTGGCATTGGCAAGCGTGGCATTGTTGGGAAACTGGTATTCGACGAAGCCGCGCGTGAACCATAGCAGCCCTGCCCGCATACGATCGGGATCGAGGAAGGTGTCGGGCACATCGAGAAGTCCGATGACGCCGTCCTTCGAGCACAGGCCGCAGGGAGCGGAGACTTCGCATCTCGTATAGAGTCCAAGCGGCATCGCCACTTCTATGACGCCGAGATCCTGCGCCGGGGTGCGGTCCTTGAAGACGACAACCAACTCGGAGAAGGTCGAATAGCAGACCTTTTGGCTTCCCTTGCGCGCCTTCTGTGATTTCGTCTCGATCAAACCCACATCGACAAGAACCTGGATATTTGCGGAAATCGTCGATTGCGGAAGACCCAGCTCCTCGGCCACTTGATTGACGTTTTTCGGCCCCTTGCGGTGCAGCAGATCGAGAATCCGGACCCGGACCTCGCTCGCCAGGCTCTTCAACAAGTCAAGCCGCTCAAGCGGATCGACAACCATGATTTCATTCGACATATGGCCCCGCACGCGTGACACGGTGTTATGTATCAGCAGATCAGATACAAATAAAGGCGCGTTATGGAGTGAACCGCCTGGCGGACAGATCTTCGCAATGATTTCGCCACCTAGAGGTTGACCAGCAGGCCGCCACGAATCGTGCCGTCTGGTGACCCGGCTCACTGGACATCGCGCCCTCGGCGGCTCGATACTCCCATGCGTCTGCATAAACTCGGAGGCGTTGCGATGCCAGAAGGCAACCCGAATGCGACTGCAAACGATCGACGCAATGAAACGAAGGAGAGCAAGACAAAACCCGTTGGCGACACTCCTGCCGATGCAGGCGACCAGGCTGCCGGCTCAATAGCCACGAGCGCCGGCGAAACGGCCGCCTCCACGGGTCTCGCCAGTGCTGCCATCGGAGCTGGAGCCAGCGGCAACGCAACTACCGACACGAGCGACAAGAACGGTGAGGCCAGCGCAAAGCGGGACCCCGACAGTTCAAGCGGCTAGTCGCTCCGCGAAAGAAGGGGCCGCGTCCTGCAGCTCGCTCTTTCGCACCATCGTGAGCAGGTAAAGCCGCATCCCAAGACGGATCACGGGAAGCGTGGCGACGTGCTCGAGCTGCCTCAGCATCACGCGAATTTCCGACGGTGAAAGCGAGCGGTCCTTCGGAACGAATGTGGCGATGGATGCAGGCCTACCTCATCAGCCGGATTAGCCACCTTCTCCCCGCGCAGGATCGCGAAGCCGAAAATCTGCTTGAGTATGTCCCGCACGTGGATGGCAGTGGGCGACGCGCCACGTTCAACGATGCTGTATTTCCGGCGACGTTGAAGTAAACCTGAATCATTCCCACTCGATCGTGCCGGGCGGCTTCGACGTCACGTCGTAGACCACGCGGTTGATGCCCTTGACCTCGTTGATGATGCGCGTGGCGGCGGCGCCGAGGAAGGCCATGTCGTAGTGGTAGAAATCGGCCGTCATGCCGTCGACGGACGTCACGGCGCGCAGCGCGCAGACGAATTCATAGGTGCGGCCGTCGCCCATGACGCCGACTGTCTGCACCGGCAAAAGCACGGCGAAGGCCTGCCAGATGGCGTCGTAGAGGCCGGCCTTGCGGATCTCGTCGAGATAGATGGCGTCGGCCTCGCGCAGGATCTCCAGCTTCTCGCGGGTGATGCCGCCCGGGCAGCGAATGGCAAGGCCGGGGCCCGGGAAGGGGTGACGGCCGATGAAGCTCTCGGGCAGGCCGAGTTCCTTGCCCAGCGCCCTCACCTCGTCCTTGAACAGTTCGCGCAGCGGCTCGACCAGCTTCATGTTCATGCGCTCGGGCAGGCCGCCGACATTGTGGTGCGACTTGATCGTCACCGACGGGCCGCCGGAGAAGGAGACGCTCTCGATCACGTCGGGATAGAGCGTGCCCTGGGCCAGGAAATCGGCGCCGCCGAGCTTCTTCGCCTCTTCCTCGAACACCTCGATGAACAGCCGGCCGATGGTCTTGCGCTTCTTCTCCGGATCGGCCTCGCCTTCCAGCGCCGAGATGAAGCGGTCGGAGGCGTCGACCAGGATCAGCGGCAGGTTGTAGTGCTGGCGGAACATCTCCACCACGCTTTGCGCCTCGTCCTTGCGCATCAGACCGTGGTCGACGAGGATGCAGGTCAATTGGTCACCAACCGCCTCGTGGATGAGGAGCGCCGCGACCGAAGAATCGACGCCGCCCGAGAGCGCGCAGATGACCTTGCCCTTGCCGACCTGCTTGCGGATCGTCTCGACCGCGTGCTCGCGATAGGCGCGCATCGTCCAGTCGCCCTCTATACCGGCGATGTTGTGGACGAAGTTGCGGAGCAGCCTGGCGCCGTCCGGCGTGTGCACCACCTCGGGGTGGAACATGATGCCGTACATCTTGCGCTCGATATCGCCGAAGATGGCGAAGGGCGAGCTCTCCGACTTGCCGAGCACCTTGAAGCCCGGCGGCAGTTCGATGACACGGTCGCCATGGCTCATCCACACCTGGTGGCGCTGGCCGGGCGCCCAGAGGCCTTCGAACAGCGGACTGTCCTTCTCGATCTCGACGAAGGCGCGGCCGAACTCGCGATGGTTGGAGCTCTCGGCGATGCCGCCCATCTGCACGCAGAGCGCCATCTGGCCGTAGCAGATGCCGAGCACCGGCACGCCGGCGTCGAAGACGATCTGCGGCGCGCGCGGGCTGCCGATGTCGGTGGTCGAGGCCGGGCCGCCCGACAGGATCACCGCTTTCGGCTTGATGCGCTTGAAGGCCGCTTCAGCCGATTGGAACGGCACGATCTCGGAAAAGACGCCGGCCTCACGGATGCGGCGGGCGATGAGCTGCGTGAACTGGCTGCCGAAATCGACAATCAGTACGGTGTCGGTGTGATTGGCTGTCGTCATGGCGAGCCTTTAGAGAAAGAAACGAGTCGGCGCAATGGGCTCCGCGCCGCGGCTTTCGGTCCTTTAGCCCTCACCCAGCCCGATCGCGCCGGATTCGATCGCCTGCTCCAGCAAGCCGATGGCCGCAGCCAGCTTCTCATCGATCACATGCAGATATTCCGTCCAGTCGTTGACGTGTCTGAGATCGGCCGCGCCGTCGGAAATGCCGCGGAGCCCAATCAGCGGCACGCCGAACAGCTGGCAGGCGCGCAGGCAGGCGAAGGTCTCCATGTCGACCATATCGGCGTCGATGGCGTCATAGGCGGCGCCGGAAATGATCGCGCCGCCGGTCGAGAGCGAGGCGGCCTTGATGCCCGGAATGACGAAGGGCAACGGCACCGTCACCGGCAGGTCGAGGAAGGGCGTGGCGCCCTTCTCGAAGCCGAGCGGCGAAACGTCCATGTCGCGATAGCTCACCGACACGGCCTGGTAGATTTCGGCCTGCTCCAGCTTGCGGCTGCCGGCAGAGCCCAGCGAGACGACCAGGTCCGGCAGCGCTCCCTCGGCCTTCAACGCGGCCAGCTCTGCGCCCAGCCTGACACCAGCCTCGACCGGACCGACGCCGGTCATCAGCGGCGTGAACAGGTTTTTGAGGTGCGGGCCGTATTCGGCCTCCACCGCCATGACGAAGAGAACAGCCTTGTCTCCAATTCGCGTGGCGTTTGCCATGGGTCACCCCTCGATACCGTCGCGACCGACCACCGTCATCATTGTGCCGGTCATGGTGGCGATCAGCTTGGCCTCGCCATCGGCGGCGAACGCGTAGGCCTGCCCGTCGGCGACGATGATGGTGCGGCCGGGCTTTGTCACGGAGCCGCGGAACAGGAAGCGCTCGCCCCTGCCCGGCGCTAAGAGGTTCACCTTGAACTCGATGGTCAGCACGCTGGAATTCTGCGGCATCAGCGAGAATGCGGCGTAGCCGCAGGCGGAGTCCAGCGCGGTCGAGATGACGCCGGCATGCAGGAAGCCGTGCTGCTGGGTGAGCGAGGCCGCATAAGGCATCTCGATCTCGATGATGCCGGGCGTCACCAGCGTCAGCTCCGCGCCGATGGTGGCCATCGCATTCTGGCGGGCAAAGGAAGTCCTGACGCGTTCCTCATAGTCAGGAGCGGGTACGATCTTGGCTGCCATGGTCTTCGCCTCACGTTTTGCTGGCGAAGCTTATTGCAGAGCCAGGCGAGACAGGCAATCGCTTATGTTGCAGCGCAGCAAAAGGCGGTCGATCTCAGGCGGCCCTGCGCAAGGCATGGAGGTAGAACCCGTCGGTACCGCTCAGTGCCGGCGACAGCGAGATACCGCCGGTATCGGCAATGCGCGCGGCCCCTTCATGGCCTGGGAAGCGGCTGTCCCAGAGCTGGCGGTGATCGACCGGCGCGAAGCCTTCATGGCGCGCGCGAAACGCCGCGACCTGCTCGCCGTTCTCGGCATCGAACACCGAACAGGTGACGTAAACCAGCAGGCCGCCCGGTTTGACGAAGGCCTGCGCGGTGTCGAGGATCGCCTGCTGCTCCCCTCTTCGGGCATCGAGCTGCCGCTCGGTCAGCCGCCATTTGGCATCCGGACGGCGACGCCAGGTACCGCTGCCGGTGCAGGGCGCATCGATCAGCACGAGGTCCATATGCCCGGCAAGCGGTGCAAGCTCCGCGGGCTTGCTGACGACCTGGACGTTGCGGTTGTGCGATCGGCGGATGCGTTCGAAGATCGGCGCCAGCCGCACCTTTTCCGAGTCATGGGCAAAGAGCTGGCCCCGATTGTCCATCTCGGCCGACAGCGCCAGCGTCTTGCCGCCGGCGCCGGCGCAATAGTCGAGCACCTGCATGCCGGGCGCGGCCCCGGCGAGCGCCGCGGCAAGCTGCGAGCCTTCGTCCTGCACTTCGAACCAGCCTTTCTGGAAAGCGGGCTCGGCCTGCACGTTGGGATGCCTGCCGTCGCCGTCGATCGGCGGGATGCGGATGCCATGCGGCGCGATTGCCGTCGGCTTGGCGCCCGTGCCCTGGAGCTCGGCCAGCACCTTGGCGCGATCGGCCTGGAGCGTGTTGACCCTGAGATCCAGCGGCGGGCGCTGGGCGAGCGCCGCGCCTTCCTCGACCCAGGCGGCGCCATAGGCCTGCTCGAGCAACGGCGCGCACCAGTCCGGAACATCCGCCCGCACCGCCTCGGGCGCCTCGTCAAGCCGGCGCTCGGCGGCCGCCTTCAACTCGGACGCGCTGAGCAGCGGCGGCGCGAATTTGTCGCCGTCCAGCGCATCGTTGAGCGACTGCGCCGTCTGCCCCCACTCCAACAGAAGCGCGCCGAAGCCGATGGCGCGCGGTGTCTCCTCGCCGAACAGCCAGCCGGCCGAGCGTCTGCGGCGCAGCGCGTCATAGACGATGTTGCCGATCGCCGCGCGATCGCCGCCGCCGGCGAAGCGATGCGACAGGCCCCAGTCGCGCAAGGCGTCGGCCACCGGCCGGTGGCGACGGCCGATGTCTTCGAGAACCTCTATGGCCGCCGCCAGCCTTCCGCCCAGTCGCATCCCGTTTTCCGTAGCTGTTACAAATCGGTTTCCAGCCCGCTCATAAAGCCTTTCAGGCCAGGATTGAAACAGTTCCGTTCGGTTTGCCGATGAAATGGCGTTTCAAGAGCGGGCGATTTGGCCGAACGATTTTTCCATGGTGGGAGCCCGAGCCAGGAAACAAGAACAATCGATCAGAACATGAAAGACTTCTAATGTTTTTGATTGGCGCCTGCAAGAAAGCCCGCCGACTTAACCTCTCAGCTTTCCAAGTGTTTCCGGCAGGAATACTCTTCCGGCAGTGATTCGCGACGCGGGAAACGCGATTTCGACGGATCCTATGAGGAGAGGGCAATGAAGACTTATCTGGCAGAAGTTCTCGGCACGTTTTTGTTGGTGTTCATCGGCACGGCCTCCGTGGTCACGGGCGGTTTCGGCGGCGCGCTGCCGCTCGGACAGGAAGGCATCGGCCTGGCGTTCGGCATCGGCCTGATCGCCGCGGCCTATGCGATCGGCCCGATCTCGGGCGCGCATCTCAATCCGGCGGTGACGCTCGGCGTGTTCCTGGCGGGGCGGATGCCGGCCAAGGATGTCGTTCCTTACTGGATCGCGCAGATCATCGGCGCCATCATCGCTTCGCTGGCGCTGTGGATCATCGTTTCCGGCCAGGCCGGCGGCCACACCGGCGGCTTCGGCGCCAATGGCTGGGACGAAGCGAAATGGGGCATGAGCTCGGCCTTCCTGTGGGAGCTGATCGGCACCTTCACCTTCGTCACGGTAATCCTCGGCGTCACCAACGCCAAGCACACCACCGCCTTCGCCGGCCTGGTCATCGGCCTGACGCTGGCAGGCATCCACTTCGCCATGATCCCGGTGACCGGCACCTCGGTCAATCCGGCGCGCTCGATCGGCCCGGCGCTGTTTTCGGGAGGTGCCGCGCTCAGCCAGCTCTGGCTGTTCATCGTCGCGCCGCTGATCGGCGGGGCGATTGCCGGTGTCGTCGCCAAGGCCGGCATCTTCGAAAAAGACTGATCGCAGTTCGACAAAAAGTTAAAAGGCGCGGACATGACCCGCGCCTTTTTTTGAGCTCTCGGCGAACCGCTCCATCTCTTTGTTTTGACGCGATCCCGGGCAGAAGGCTACGGCGAAGTCGCCGAGCCTAACCGCTCACGCTCTTCCTGAAATCGCTCTAGAAGCGATCGGCGTTCATCACCTTGTTCCACGCCGTCACGAAGTCGGTGGCGAACTTCTGCTTCGCGTCGGCGGTCGCATAGACTTCCGCCAGCGCCCGCAGTTGCGAGTGCGAACCGAAGATGAGATCGGCGCGCGTGCCGGTCCACTTCACTTCGCCCGTCTTGCGGTCGCGGCCCTCGAACACGTCCTTGGCGTCCGACGTCGCCTTCCACTCCGTACCCATGTCGAGCAGGTTGACGAAGAAGTCGTTGGTCAGCGTACCGGGGTGCTTGGTGAACACGCCATGCTCGGACTGGCCGGCATTGGCGCCGAGCACGCGCAGGCCGCCGACCAGCACTGTCATCTCCGGCGCCGTCAACGTCAGCAGTTGTGCCCGGTCTACCAACGCCTCCTCGGCGGTCAGGCGCTGCCTGCCTCGGGAATAGTTGCGGAAACCGTCGACGGTCGGCTCCAGCGGCGCGAAGGAATGCGTGTCCGTCTGCTCCTGCGAGGCGTCCGTGCGGCCAGGCGTGAAGGCCACCTTGACGTCCTGGCCGGCATCCTTGGCCGCCTTCTCGACCGCCGCGGCGCCACCGAGCACGATCAGGTCGGCGAGCGAGACCTTCTTGCCGCCCGACTGCGTGGCGTTGAAGTCCTTCTGGATCGCCTCGAGCTTCTGCAACACCTTGGCGAGCTGTGCCGGCTGGTTGACGTCCCAGTCCTTCTGCGGGCTGAGCCGGATGCGCGCGCCGTTGGCGCCGCCGCGCTTGTCGGAACCACGGAACGTCGACGCCGACGCCCAGGCCGTCGAGACCAGTTCGGCGACCGAAAGGCCGGAGCCGAGGATCTTCGCCTTCAACGCCGCGACGTCGGCATCGTCGACCAGCTCGTGATCGACCGCCGGGATCGGGTCCTGCCAGATCAGCTCTTCCTTCGGCACGAGCGGGCCGAGATAGCGAACGCGCGGCCCCATGTCGCGATGGGTCAGCTTGAACCAGGCACGCGCAAAGGCGTCGGCAAACTGATCGGGGTTCTCGTAAAAGCGACGCGAGATCTTCTCGTATTCGGGATCGAAGCGCAGCGCGAGGTCGGTGGTCAGCATCGAGGGCGCGTGGCGCTTCGAGGCATCATGCGCGTCCGGGACCGTGCCGTTGCCCATGCCGTGCTTCGGCTTCCACTGATGCGCGCCGGCCGGGCTCTTGGTCAGCTCCCATTCGTAGCCGAACAGGTTCCAGAAGAAGTTGTTGGTCCATTTGGTCGGCGTCGTCGTCCAGATCACCTCGAGGCCGCTGCCGAT